>JALZDU010000268.1 GCA_030862405.1 Actinomycetota bacterium
CGGTGCGCCACTGTCCTGGGACCTCGGCTTCCTTGCTCTCGGTGTGGCTCTGCTCACCGGTGGTTGGGCGCTGCACACCGCCGGCCGCCGTGAACCCGACAGAATGGTGAAGCCGCTGCGATGACACCGTCGGCGGCTTCGAACCCAAGCGGCAGTTATCGCCCGCCTTGAACGCCAGCAGGACTTCTATCTGGGACTGTAAATACAACGGTGTAACTCCAAGGAGGATGACACCTAGCTCGGCTGTGCCCTCGTCGGCGGGGTTGGATGCTGTGGACGAGCAGTTGATCGCGCAGCTGGGCGGGCGGGCTCGCGCCGACGGGTTGCAGCTCACCGGGCAAGGCGGCGTGCTCGCGCAACTTACCAAGGGGCTGGTCGAGTTCGCGTTGGAGGGCGAGATCACCGACCACCTCGGCTAAGACCGCCACGACGCGACCGGCCGCGACGGCGGAACTCCGCAACGGGCACCGCCTCAAGACGGTGCTGACCGAGGTCGGGCCGGTCGAGATCGACGTGCCGCGCGACCGGGACGCCTCCTTCGAACCGAAGATCGTCGCGAAGCGGCAACGGCGGCTTTGGGGCGTGGACGAGCTGGTGATCTCGCTGTCGGCCAAGAGCCTGACCACCGGCGAGGTGCAGGCTCACCTGGCCGAGGTCTAGGACGCCGACGTGTCGGCAGAGGGTCTCCACGATCACCGACGAGGTGATCGAGGGCATGAACGAGTGGCAGAACCGGCCCATCGACCCGATCTACCCGGTGATCTTCATCGAAGTTTTCTCCAGCTGATCAGTGGCGTAACCGTACTTGACCTCCACGTCGCGGATGTCGTCGAGGCCGAACGCGGACCGCACCGCGTCGTCCCACGAGTCGTCCTCGGGGTCAACGCCGATAAGCGTGGCCAGCACGTCGCCAAAGGCTGTGTAGTCACCCAGCAGATGCTCCACCGCGGACCACCGAACCGGACTGACTGGCCCGCCACTACCCGCGACGGCGCGGATACTGTCGCCTGCCACGCTGCTCGACCCCGGTCCTCGCGCTGACTCTGATCGCCGCCGGCGCCGTGACCGGGCGTGATGCCGGTCGTCTTCTGCGGTGTCCTCCTGGCCCCCCGGCAGCGCCACGAGCCACGTCAGCTCCCGGTCCGGAACCGCGTCGAGCACGAACTGCCATCCGGCCACGGCATCCTCCCCTACGGCGGGTCCCGGTGCCCTCCCGTCGTACCTGGCTGCGGCGCGTTCACTCCGGAGGAATCGGGCCTGCCGGTGCTCAGTCCGGTGGTTCAATCGCGCCGGCCTCCTCACCAACGTCCTGGGTGGCCGGTGTCTTATGTAGACCGATGGTACCTCCCCGTCGAGGTCCTCCAGAAACGGTGCGCCCGGCGGGTGTGGCGGGTCCGGACTGAGTGGTGCGGTGCCGCCTTTGGTCATGAGGGGCGGTTATTAGCCGCCGGGGCGTCAAGCCGGATCGGTCAGCTGACGTTGAAGTTCTGGTCAACCTCGGTGGCCAGCCCGCGAAGCGCCTGGTCGAGGACTGGGCGCATATCATCGGCAACTGACCGCCGGTCTCCACGTGCAACTCCGCCTCGCTGGAGCCGGCGCCCTTGTCGGTCACCCGCAGGTGGCCCGGCCACCCGTTGTGGCCGACAGGGCGCCACTCCAACCTGTGCTCGTCAGGGCTCACACGGATTTCGTAGCGGTGCACGTCGCCGTCCGTGGTCCAGGTCACGTCGACCGTACCGGTCCCGGTGTCGACGACATGCACCGGCGCCGGCAGCCACGCCCCGGCACGCGTGAGGTCCGCGGCGGTGTTGAGCACGATGTCGGCGTCCGCGGTCATCCCGCGACTGCTCCAGTGGCTGTGTTTCGCGCCGTTGGACACAGCCGGTAGTACCCCCGCCGACGCAGCATGCGCGGCAGGGCGATCAGCGACGTAGCATCAGGATTTCTGCATTCTTCGATCGTGCGCTACGGGCCAGCAGTCCGAGCCAGGCCATGAGCTGCCGGAAGATCAGATAGAGCAGTCGCACCGCCACGACCGGCGATCATGCCTGCTGGCCACTGTTCAGTGATGCCGCAGGTCACCGCCGTGAATGACCTGCGGCCGTCTGGTCGTGCAGCAGGCCTTGACGTGGATCAACGAGCCGCGACGCGAGGGCCTCACGTCTCGAGATTCAGTCGGTGGCCGACGTCCTCCTCGGTCCATCTATTCGACGACGGCGAGGGCATCCAGCTCGACTAGCATACCTGGTGGTAATTCTACATAAGCAGTCGTCCGAGCCGGTGGCGGATCTAGAATAAACTCCTTAAAAACGTTGTTCAGCTCCCGGAAGTGACCCTGTTGAGTGATGTAGGCACGTATCATTACCACATCGGCAAAGGATGCTCCAGCCTCTTCGAGAACTGCTTGAAGATTGTTCATCGCCTGCCGAATCTGTTCGTCGACTCCTTCGACAATCATGCCAGACACAGGGGAAACACCTGCTTGGCCGGACAGCGCTAGGATATTCCCGCGACGAACAGCTTGTGAATACGGCCCTCCAGGACCCGGGGCATTCTTGGTCAAGATGACTGTAGAATCCATCTCACTTTCCTTCCTTGTCTGCCATCCATGGCTCTCCAACCGTCCACAGTGAAATCTGGCGTAGCACATGCCCGAGCCTCCTCGCGGGCCGCATACCGCGAGCTGGGTGTCCGGTCGCGTCACCAGCTTCACGACCTGCTCGGCACGGGCGCTGGGCTAGGGCTTCTCGCCCACGCCCGTCCTGATCTCGTGTTCCCGCATCCGGCCACTAGTCTCCGGAGCCAGCGGCGGGGTCGACATGCCGCTCCCGCTCCGGAATCCCTCGAGGAACTCGCGCACGGCGTCCACCGCACTGTGCCGAGGCGACCAGCCGAGCTCGGTACGGGCCCGGGTGGTGTCCATCAGCGGCAGCCGCAGCACCGCGTCCAGCAGCTGGGGGGAGGCAGGCACCAGATGCAGGTGCCAGGCCGCGACAACGGCGGTCCGCACCACAGCGGCGGGGACCCGGACCCGCTTCGCCCCCAGCAGCTCGGCGAGACGTGGCCCGTCGATCACCGGATCGGCGGCGATGTTGAATGCACCGCGGACGGGACGCACGACCGCCAGCCGGTAGGCTTCACCGGCGTCGCTAGCGTGCAGGGCCTGGAACTGCAGCCCCGGGACATCGGGCACGACCGGGATGAGGCCCGGCCTTACGAGCTGGTGGGGGACGAACGGCCCCGCAAAGAGCCGCCGCTGCTCGACCGCGGACTCCCGCTTGAAGATGAATCCCGGCCGTAACCGGACCACCCGCCGTTTCGGGTCGTCCCGTTCGAGGACGTCCAGCACCCGCTCGACGTAGGCATTCTCCCTGGTGTAGCCCGCAGTGGGCCAGCCGTGGGTCGGCCAGCTCTCGTCAACCCGGCGGTCCTGAGGGCCCGGCGAGTAAGCCCCCACCGAGGAGGCGTACACCAGGGCCGGAACCCCGGCGTCGGCAACGGCCCGGAAGACGCGGATGCTGCCCAGGGCGTTGGCGCGCCAAGTGGTGACTGTGTCGTGGGTGGGCTGGAACAACCAGGCCAGATGGACCACGACATCAGCGTCCTGGAAATGCGGTACCAGATCGTCGGTGGCGATGTCTGCTGTCGCCCACTCCGTCTTGGCCACCGACCACCGGGGTACCCGGCGAACAAGCCCCAGCACCGACTGCACGGCCGGCTCCTCGGCGAGCGACTGGAGCACGCTGGTACCGACGTTACCGCTGGCCCCGACCACGACTACGCGCATGCCAGTGGATTCCCGGCGTCCGGCCGCCCAAACCTCCGGGCGGCCTCGGGCTGCGCCGACGCCGCCACAGCGGCAGTACGCCTAGGTCACGCCCGGCCCGGTCTCGTCGCTGCCGGACATCTTCCTCAAGAATTCGTGGCAACGCCGGGCGTGCTGCGAGTCCTCATCCATCACCTGCCGGAAGAAGCCGGCGATGTCGTCGAAGCCGGCGTCAAAGCCTCCATGGTGAGGAACACCGTGTTGCGTCGGTGGCCGCCCGTCCACTGCGTAGGTCCGCACGTTGGTCTCCAGGAAGCCGCCGAGGTACGTGGCGTCGGCGTCCTATCGGGCGGGGTGGGCGGTGGCCCCCGCCCCCC
>JALZDU010000305.1 GCA_030862405.1 Actinomycetota bacterium
AGATTGCGATCAGCAATGGCAGTCAGCAAGGGTGCCAGCTCGGGACAAGTTTCGGGACGAGACGCCCATGTGTGCACCGTCTGGTGCAGCTCATCCACCTGATAGCGTGCCCGCGCCAGCTCGACGTAGCGGAGCGCTGCGGGTACGGCAGACAACACTCGTATGAACTCAGCCGGAGACGACAGTGCAACGGTGATTGCGCTCTGTGCCAGGTTGCCTGTCACTGTCGCATGGGCCCTCACTAGCGCTTCAACATCGCCCAACAGTCGTCCGTTGTCATCAAGTTCTGACAGCGTCACGGCTAGGGGACCGGCGGACATCTCGACCCCTGCGTCTGCCCACTTGTCGACCAACTGGATTGCCGCCACCTCGGCCTCGAGCTGCACGAGAGCGGCGTCGAGTTGCGAAACGGTTTCCGGCGGTTGCCCATCAACCCGAACCGCTTGCAGGAAATCTGCCGCATCCTTCTGGACTTGCTTAGGGAAGCGTTTGCGAGTTTTCCCGCCAGCCTGCAAGTAGTCCCGCAGGTTCCGACCAGCGTTCAACCATCCGCGAGCGATACCGAGCATCTCGGAACTGATCGGGCTAATGTCAATGGCGTAGTTCACCCCCTGCGCTTGCAGTCGTTGCTGCAAGCGGCGTGGCTCGCCACGAACCTCAACTAGATGCCCCCAAAGCCCAGCATGTCGACCAGCCAACCGGTCACCGACAGCCCGGACCACCCAATCGCGACTCGTTGACGGCATGCCGTCTATGGCAAATCCCAAGCGGTGTAGACAGGAGCACGCCTCGACAGCCAGCTGCTGCAGCTCTTTCAACCGCTCTGCACCAGCACCAACCAGCTGCCGAGTCAGAGCGCTGGTGTCCTCGTGCGCCGTGTCGTGCGCCTGGCGTTCAGCATTGATGATGTGGGTCAGTTTCCCGACGGACGGAAGCAGTTCACGCTGAGGGATCTCCTGCACTGCGCGTGATCGTCGTGCGGGTGAGTCGATTCCCAGAAGTCGATGCAATTCGATTAGCTCAGCGTGGGACAACGGCGGTACGTCGGGCACGTCACGGCCAACCGCTGGAATCCAGTCATATACAGTCTCAACCCGCTTCACCTCCCGCACGATTTCGGTCAGCGTACCTCGATATATTTCGGTGCTGAAGGCTGGAACGACCGGCTCATGCCTCACATTCTCGATATCACGCAGCTTCCGAACGCGATCGTTCAACTCGACGCTACGACTGTGCAACTGATGACGTTCAGCAGCAAGCATCTCGGCCCGTGCACTCAGGGTGCGCACATTGGTTGACGCCACGGCTTCCGACAACGCATCCAGACCGTGCTCTAGCTCTTTGGCCGCATCCTTGCTACCGCCAGCCAAAAGCACACAGAGCTGGCGAAGCTCGGTAGGAATCTTGTCCCTCAGCACCTTCAATGCCTGGTCTTTCTGGCTTGTCACGAGCACTCGCTGTCCCCGCGCCAGCAGAGCGGAAACCAAATTGGCGATGGTGTGTGTTTTGCCGGTACCAGGCGGGCCCTGCACCACCACACCAGTCTCGGTGCGCAGCAGATCGATCACTCGCATCTGCTCATCGTTAGCGGGTAAAGGAAATAGCGGATCGTTTCCGAGTACGTCACCGGACACAGCACCTTGCTCGCTAAGCCAACGATGACGTTGCTCGGCTTCGGTATCCACGACCAACTGGGCAAGTCCGACCGGTACCTGCGCTCCGGATTCTCTGAGCGCCTCAGCGATCCGCTTGTAAGCCTCGGCCAGAAGTACTCGACTGCGTGGGCGAAGCACCAAAGCCGGCGAAGCGCTCAGCACTGGAGTCGTGGGCAGCTCCTCCTTGGCTCCTCTCTCCAGTCTCGAATGCCTCGCCGAATCCCAACTCCAGCCAGCTAAGAATGCCAGCCAGTGCCTGTTCTTCAAGGAGAGAAGCATCAGAGTCGATGACGGCAGTCTTGGCGATACGACCTCGGTCTGGCTGGTAAGCCTCCTGAGCGCCAAGAACTTCCTTGTCCTCAAAACGTCGCTTACCGCTTATTAGTGAGATGGTCACTTCAGCGGTTCCACGATCGAGCTTTGGCAGGACACGCTCGGTCACCAGGTGGCGGCGGATCTGCTCTCCATCTGGAGCTTCCCAACAAACCAAGCCAACGGCAAGCACAAACTCAAACTCGTCATCGCGCTGCTCAAGCGTTTTGGCCGCGTTCTCGAGCTTCTCATACAAGTTTCGACGCTTCTGCGAGCTCGACCACTGCCGCCAGGCCTCAAGCCACCTAGTGAAAGCCCGGACGATGCTATTCGGCGGAGATCCCCTCCCAGATTTCGGTTCAACGTCGATCGGACCGAGTTTAAGCAACTCTGGCTCGGATCCATTCGAACCGCGTGGTTCAGAAGAGTCAATCCACCCAATCAGTTCCGCTGGTGGCCGAGGTTCCGGCGAAATTGACGGCGGACGAACCCGGAGCAGCACATCATCCACGGACTGGTCATTCACCCGGATGCCCTCGGGCAGTTGGTCGAGCCATAAGATCAAATCCGGGACACCCACCTCGTCTGCGAGAATGTCACGGACCGGATCTCGGGTCGCTGCATCCGTCATCTCGGCGAGGAAGTCCACCAACTTCGTCGTAAGATGCAGCGCGTTCGCATCGTCAACCTCAGCCATCGCCACCCCGTCCTCGTCATCGAAGGCAAACAGGACAGCATCCAGGCCTGTGGCGAAAGTCGCAACCAGCGGAAGGCAGCGTCACCCAGAAGCACTAGCGCCAAATGGAGCTTGACTCCTGCCCTTTTTAAGATCGTTTAACGGCTAGCCGGGATGCTTGTGGGGGTGGAGCTCCGGGTATCGTTGGCGCTGTACGGCCAGCTCAGCGCATAGGTAGGTGCGCGACCACGACAGGCCGAAGATCAGAAGGTTGATCAGTTAGGAGTGCGAGAAGGGGGGAGCCTCCCGCGCTGTTAATAACCCCAGTGTATCACCGAGATGGGCGAGGAGTGACGGCTTCTACGGATCAGGTGGTAGCCGTTCAGCTGGTACTGGTGTGATTCGTGGGTCTGGTGTGCTTCGGTCTGTGTATCGGCTTGATCTTCGCTGTGGTTTGGCAGGTTGGCGCAACGCATCACGGACGGTTGGCCTGGTGACTTGAACATATCGGCCCTTATCGCGAGAATCTCCCGAGTCCCCGGACTATCGGCGCTACTGACGTTCCTGTGGGCACCAGTTCATGATCAGTGAGGGCGCACGCCGTGCCCTGTCTAATGAGGCCAGCCTCGGACCGCCGAGGTGGGTTGTTGCGTTGATTAGATCGGCTGTGGTTCCGGTGGGGATCATCATGCATGCCGTCGTCACGCTCGACGGCATCAGTTTAATTGGAAGTCATGCCAACTCCTTAAGGATCACGCTCCAAACCTATTTCCCAAACCCACACTGCACCAATTGCTCATCTAACGCCCTTACTGCCTGCGTATCCTGCCACGATCGCATGCGGGCACGGGTGGCCTGGACTTCCTTTGTCAACCGCGCCGAGCGGGTTTGGGCGGCAAGACTGGCCGCGCTCCCAATGACCCGTGCTGCCTCATCAATTTCACCGGATTGTAGGTGGGCATTGCCTAGGTGCAGCGTGCAGACGGCGTAACCATCCACAAAAGACTTGTCGTACAGCATCAGGCCAGCGCTGGCGCTAGCAATCGCCTCCTGTGGCTTTCCCAGTCGCAACAGACACTCGCTCCTGTGGCTGGTGAGATATCCTTTGTTGTAGAAATACGCTGGCGATTCAGCAGATACCTGCCCGGCCGACGCCAAGCTATCTTGAGCCCTCTCAAGTTCGACCATGCACGCCTTGTACTGGCCGTCGGTCGCGTAGGCTGTCGCAGCCCGTTGCGCTGCGCCGACCCGCATGAGTGGATCCTCGGCTTTGCTCAACAGACTTTCGGCGGCTGCGACGAGGTCAATGCTAGCAGGAGTTTTGCTCTGCCAGGACGCGAAGTAGCTCATTTCACACAGTGCATAGATGCCGAGGTCGGTGTTGCCTGCGTCATGGGCTGCCGCCCGAGCCTGGTCGCAGTAGTACCTCGCATTATCAAGGTCGTTCAGATCGAAGAAGTAATACCCGATAGAAGTGGACATATCACTATAGACCGAGAGTAGACGGGGGCGAAGCGGTGCCGGGCAGTCCGCCAGGAGACCACGAATCAGATGTCGTTGTGCGAGTACCGTATGTAGCACTATGTGTGAGCCGAGCGCGTCCTCTTGCCGCTTGCAGTGCTGGAGCATGCTTTCAATATGGTCGATAACCTGGGCATCCACCCGGCTCGGCGAGAAAATCGCCTGAGCCAGGCGTTCCTGCTCCTCGTCATCGAGACCTCTCACGGCAGGCGAAGCGGCAATGGTAGTAGCCGCCCAGCCAAATAATTGGAGGAGTTCCCGACGGTTCATTTTATCTGTCCATTGACGGAGGAACTTCGTGAGCTGGTCGTGTATACGATCTCCCTGCTCACCAGGCATGACTCGTACGGCGCTGCTCAGAAACGCGAGGTAGTCCAAAAGCGTTGCACATCCCTCGGCCAACTCTACACCGGCAGGCAGGGCGATGCCTTCCGCAGGCTCCTGCCCGCTTGACACGACCAGCCGGCCGAAATCCTCAAATAGGTGCGGCGCGATTAACGCCCATTGTGGCTCGGCCTCAATGGGCGACTCCAGCGCGCCGTTCGAGACAGGCGCTGTCGGAGTGCTCGCTACTGGTTCCGTAGTCGTACATTGACGCTTCTCCACTGGCAGCCGGAACCACAGCAATGCCGGCGGAATATGCAGTACCCGCGCCCAGTAGGCAAGGGTATCCAGATTACGTATGGGCGTGCCGTTTTCGATCCGGCTGACCTGGGGCTGGCTCAGGCCTAGCCACTGCCCAAGCAGACCTTGCGAGATACCGCTCGGGCCGTAGACGGCGTGGTGGTACGGGTGCAGGCGGTAAGCGCGGGCCACCCGACCCATGTGCTGGGCAGTGAAGGCGTCGTGGAACTGCTCGGTCTGCCAGAACTCGGCAGGCACCTCGGGCGGAGCGATGAGCTTGTCGCGGGAGGCCCGCTCGCATCGAGCACATTGGCCACCTGTGTTGTCTGCGGCCAGACGCGTGCCACAGCGGCAATACCGGTTGCCCGCTGGCGGTGATCCCATCGTCTCCGCTCCGATCCGTACTGGTCGCGGGCAGTCTAGCGGGTCTGCTCTGGCTCGCGATCCGAGCCTCGACCACCGGAAATACTGCCAAAGAGGGCGATGTATACGCCCCATGTGTGGCCAGTCATGAGGCGGGACACTCGCCCCCACTTGGCTTCCCCTAGGCCCCAGCGCCGGGCTGACGCCCCAGCCGGTTCCATCCCCACACGGACGCCCTGCGGCTCCGTCCGGCTGGCTGCTCCCCGGCGCTGGGTGCCGTCATGAACGGCGAGCGCGGGAAGCGGGTCGTTACGCAAGTGGATACAATAGAAATCACAGACGGGTTCCGTCGCAGCAATAACAAGGAGACATTATGCTGTCCTCGCCGGCCGCTCTTACCGCCCGGCACGCGAGTACAGACCGCTGCTGCTGATCGGAAGCAGCAGGGTGTCGTGCTTCCCTACGAGATGCAGTACAGCTGGGGGACGTTTCCGGTGCTGTGCGCAGATGGGATCACCCGGCGGCGGGCGGCGGCTGAGTGTGTGGTGCTGGAAGGGGACGAGCCAGCTCCACCCAGCCCGAACGTAATTGATGAAGCACGGCCATGAACCGCGAAGACCGGGAGCTGCTGGCGGAGATTCCCACGGCGACGTCAGACCGCCGCTCCCGGATCACCAGGTGCGCCACGAGGTCCCGGGTCGTCCAGTCGCCGCACCCGTGGGAGTCGGCCCAGCCCGTCGAACAGGTCGCACAGCGCGCTGCGCTGCTCCGCCGTGCTCCTCCTGCGCACGGGTCAGCCCTCCCGGTCCGGCCCGGCGGCGGTGAGCTCCACCCGCAGCAGCACCCGGCCCTCGCGCTGCATCGCCTCCCGGTAGTCGTCCCAGTCGTCGTGCTCGCCCGCGACGCGACGGAAGTAGTCCACCAGCGGCTCCATCGCGTCGGGCAGCTCGACGATCTGCACCGTCCCGGCCACCTGGATCCACCGGCCGAAGAACCCGTCGGGCAGCACGCACAGCCACAGCCGCGGATCGCGG
>JALZDU010000324.1 GCA_030862405.1 Actinomycetota bacterium
GCTCGGGTGAGTCGCCCGCACACTGCCACGCCAGGACGAGCACACGGCACACGCGAGCGACTCGTGGCTATGAGAGTGCGCCCGCGATGAGGAAACGGTTGCCGGATGACGGCCGGCAAGGGCACCAGTGCGTGGCATGCACACCCCTACGATGAGCCGGTCAGCGGGGTCAAAAGAGACGTGGCCGCTATGTGCGGCGGGCAGCCACAGATTTTTTCGAGGTGCCCGGCTGGCCACCGTTGAAGAACGAGTCCACCTCGATGCTGGCCGCCGGCCACCGCCAGGCCGAGCGTGAGATCAAGCCACCGGGGGGTGGGCGAGGGGGCAGTCCGGCACTGAGATGAGCTCGTGCGGTCAGTCCTCAATCGAGTCACAAGTGTCGAGCGCACTCGTCGGGGTGCGTCGCGGTCCACGTGTCTGTGTCGCGGGGGCCACGTCACGATCCCGCAGGGCGGCCGGCGGCCTCGATGTCCGAGACAGCCGGCCGCGGTGCACCTCAGGAGGCGACGAGGTCGTCGATCTGGTTGATCGACGATGTGGCGCCCTCGATCACGCCCATGTCCAGCACCTGCTGCAGCGCCTCGGCGGAGTCGTAGGTGCTCACATAGGTCGCGCGAGTGCCGCCGTCGTGCTCGGTGAAGGTGAAGACGTTCTTGGAGACCGGCATTCCTGGCGTCGGGTTGAAGTCCAGGTCGGCGAAGCCGTCGTCGAAGGAGAAACTCGTCGGCTCGTCGACGGCCGTGATCTGCCAGTATCCGGCGTGCTTGTCGCCTTCCGGGCCGGTCATGATGTAGGTCATGCGGCCGCCGGGTGCGAGGTCGTGGTCGACCACGGTCGCCGGGTAGGTCGGCGGCCCCCACACCTTCTCCAGCTGGCGCGGGTCGGCGTAGATCTGCCAGATCCGCTGCACCGGCGCGGCGAAGTCGGCGGTGATGGTTAGGGTCAGGTTGTCATGGTCCTGCTCGACGTCGGTCACGGGCATGGTTCAGTCCTCCTGGTCGGTGTCGGATGCGATGAGTTCGTCGATGCGCGCGATGCGGCCACGCCAGAGCTGTTCCAGCTCGGTGAGCATGGAAGCCACCGACCGCACTGCCTCCACGTCGCCGCTGGCCAGCTGCTCGCGACCGCTTCGTCGCTTGGTGAGCAGACCGGCCTTCTCCAGCACGGCGACGTGCTTTTGCACCGCGGCGAAGCTCATGTCGTACTGCGCCGCGAGCGCGGAGACGGAGTGCTCCCCGGCCAGCACGCGGCGCATGATGTCGCGCCGGGTCCGGTCGGCGAGCGCGTGGAACAGGGCGTCCGCCCGGTCCTCGGTCTTCTCGGTCACCCAATAAACATACAACCATTCGGTTGTATGTCAAGGTCGGCTCCGACAGGAACGGCCGGAGAGCTGCCCACGTGAGGCACCCACATCCGGGCACGATCGGCCCGACACCGGCAGTCTCGGACAGGGGACTCGGAAGGGAGACAGGGTCATCCGGGCGCAGCCCACGCCCGGCAGTGCCAGCGAAACCAGGAACTGATCGACCCCCAGCACGACGTCACGTGAAGATCAGCTTTACCCGTGCCGGCTGGGAGGGCGATATCACCTGGACCACCGAACGGACGATCCTCAAGCGGATCAACCGCATGATCGAAGAAGCCGACGTCCTGCTTGCCGCCGGGTACCCGGCATCGGCAAGCCCGAGCGCCTGTCCCATAACCTGTCCGGCTGTTGGTCTCGGCGTATCATCGACAAACACCACCTCGTCGACGAGTTCCGCGACAACGCATTGTCATCGTGCAGGCTCCCCTTCTCTGCCAAGATCAGGTGAGACAGTGGTTAGCTTGATCTTCTGAAGTAGGGCGAGACTGGATCATCCAGGATCGTGACTTTTGGTGTTGGTCTCCCACCCGATCCCGAGCGTGGTAAGTCAGCGAGATCCGGAAAGTACCGCCCGCACGGCCGTCGAAGCTATGCACCCGATAGGTCATGCCGGTCGGCACCTTCCACCGCGCGACCGCCTCCGCGTCGATCAACGCGCGGTACACACTCGCGCGGGA
>JALZDU010000326.1 GCA_030862405.1 Actinomycetota bacterium
GTGATGTCGGGTGGCAGCACCCGCGGTGTCACCGCCGCCTTGAGCACGTTGAAGGACTTCGAGAGCACCATGAAGCCCAGCGCGGCAGGATAGAGCAGCCAGTCGTCGAGGTGGACCGCCATCACGACCAGCAACAGGCTGCGGCCCCCGAACGAGACGGCCATCGCCACCCGGCGGCCGCGCTGCACCCGGTCCAGCAGCGGGCCGATCACCGGGGCCACCACCGCGAACGGGGCCACCGTGATGAGCAGGTAAAGCGCCACGTTGCCGCGGCTCTCGGCGGTGGCGGCGGCGAAGAACAGGGTATTGGCCAGCGCGACGGCGATCGCGGCGTCAGCGGCGTAGTTCATCATCGTCGCGTAGGTCAGCGACGACAGCCCGGATGTGCCGGCACCGTCCGCGGTGGTGGCGGAGCGGAACATCCGGACGGCGGACCGGACGAGCTGGCGCCCGCGCCACGCCACGACGCGGGTGACCGTGATCTTGCGAGGCAGCTGGGGATGGGCGGGGTCCGGTGGCCGCGGTGCCGGTCCTGGCGGGAACGGCGGAGGGTGCGACCGGGTGGCCGCGGGAGTCCGGTAGGTCGCCTCCGCCTCTTCCCAGGGGTAGCGGCGAGGCTGGGTTCCCGGTGGCTGGGTTCCCGGCGGGTGGGTTCCCGGCGGGTGGGTTCCCGGCGCCGGCACCCAGCGCCGACCGCGGCCCATCCCCGCGCCGCGGCGGATATCCTCCGGGCCGGGCTCTGCGGGGCCGGACGGGGAGGCGGACCGCTTCACGCCTGTCATTCTGCCGCACCGCGGCCCCCGATCTCAGCGCGACACGAAGCGCACCCGGAACATCGTGGGCCAGTTCTTGCCGGTGATCAGGAATTCCCCGGTTCCGGGGACCGCTGCAATCCCGTTGAGGACGCCCGCTCGGGCGCGCTGCTGCACGGTGAGCAGGCCCGACGCGTCGGCAACCCCGGTGACGTCGCCGGTCGAGGGACGGATGCGCACGATGCGGTCGCTCTGCCAGACGTTGGCCCACACCGCACCGTGCGCGCACTCGAGCTCGTTGAGCCGGGTGACGGGAGTGCCGCCCGCGCGGACCTGCACGCTTCCGGTCGGGGCGAAGCTCGCCGGGTCGCGGAAGGTGAGCCGCGCAGTGCCGTCACTCATCACCAGCCGCTCGCCGTCGGAGCACAGCCCCCAGCCCTCGCCGTCGTAACGCACCCGGCGCAGTTCGGAAAGGGTCTCGCGGTCGCGCTCGATCGCGACGCCGTCGGTCCAGGTGAGCTGCCAGATCCGGGTCCCCACTACGGTGACGCCCTCACCGAACAGCGGCTCCGGCAGCGTCACCTCCGCCAGCACGCGGCCCGGCGTGGACAGTGGGGTGGCCCGCAGGCGCGACTCCCCGACCAGGCCGGTGCCCTCGTAGAGCACGCCGTCGGCGATCTCCAGGCCCTGGGTGAACAGGTCCTCGTCGTGGGCCAGGGTGTCCAGCACCACCACCCGCAGTGCCGCTGCCCCCGGCAGCGTCGCGGTGCGGCGCTGGGCGTCACCGGGAGTTGGGTCCGCGCAACCCGCGGCGAGCACCGCCGCAAGGGCGAGGACGGCGGACCACGGGCGGCGCACCAGAGCAGCGTGGCACAGCGGGGCAGCGGCGGTGCCGGTCGTGCGGCACAATCGCGGGGTGAGCTCCGACGCGGCAGGCAGCACCGGGATCGCCGAGTCCGCGACCGATTCCCGGCTGGTCGCTGCGGTGCAGACGGCCCGCGAGGCGGCGCGGACCGAGGCAGGGGAGAGCCCTGTCGGTGCGCACGTCGACGCGCAGGTGGAGCCCCAGGGCGACGCCGTCACGCACCTGTTCGAGACCGGACTTCCCGGCTACCGGGGCTGGTACTGGGCCGTCACGGTGGCCTCGGGCGGCCCGGAGCATCCGGTGACGGTGAGCGAGGTGGTGTTGCTCCCCGGTCCGGATGCGATCGTCGCGCCGGACTGGGTGCCCTGGACCGAGCGGGTGCGGGCGGGCGA
>JALZDU010000340.1 GCA_030862405.1 Actinomycetota bacterium
CAACATTGTGAGCGCAATGGTCGCGCCTCGTGTGTGGCACGACCACGCCACTTACGAGCGAAGCATCTCGGCGACCAGGAAGGCGAGCTCCAGCGCCTGCTGGGTGTTCAGACGCGGATCGCACGCGGTTTCGTAGCGACCGGACAGGTCCGCATCGGAGATGTCCTGCGCGCCGCCGAGGCACTCGGTGACGTCCTCCCCGGTGAGTTCCACGTGGATTCCACCGGGATAGGTGCCCAGCGCATGGTGCACCTCGAAGAAACCCTGCACCTCGTCGACCACCCAGTCGAAGTGTCTCGTCTTATATCCGGTGGAGGATTCGATGGTGTTGCCATGCATCGGATCGCACTGCCAGATCACCTGATGCCCAGCGGCAGTGACCTTTTGCACAATCCCGGGCAACACATCCCGAACCCGCTGCGCCCCCATCCGCGAGATCAGCGTGAGCCGGCCCGGGATACCGTGCGGATCAAGCCGCTCGACGTATTCCACAGCCTCATCCGGTGTGGTGCCCGGACCGAGCTTGAGCCCGATGGGATTGGCCAGCAGTTCAGCAAATCCAATGTGCGCCCCATCCAGCGCACGGGTGCGCTCCCCCACCCACAGGAAATGCGCGGACAGGTCGTATAGCTTGGGTTTCTCGGCGGTGCAGTCCAAGCGGAGCATGGCTCGCTCGTAGTCGAGCACCAACGCCTCATGACTGGCGTAGATCTCGGTGGAGTGCAGCGATGAGTCGTTGACGCCGCACGCCGACATGAAGCGCAGGCCACGGTCGATCTCGCCGGCCAGAGCTTCATACCGGGCTCCGGCTGGTGATCGGCGCACGAAGTCCTTGTTCCAGTCGTGCACCTTGTTCAGGTCCGCCATGCCGGCCAAGGTCAGCGCCCGCACCAGATTCATCGCCGCCGCGGCGTTGGCGTAGGCGCGGATCATCCGCGACGGATCGTGCACCCGCGCCTCGGACTTGGCGACCAACGAATTGATCATGTCACCGCGGTAGGACGCCAGGCCGAACGCGTCGATCGGCGCTGACCTCGGCTTGGCGTATTGCCCCGCCACCCGCGCCACCTTCACCACCGGCATGCTCGATCCGTAGGTAAGTACCACTGCCATCTGCAGCAGCGTGCGGACGTTGGCCCGCAGGTGCGGTTCGGTGTTGTTGGCGAAGGTCTCGGCGCAGTCCCCACCTTGCAGCAGGAAAGCCTCGCCGCGCGCCACCGCCGCGAGCTGGTCCCGCAGTTGATCCACCTCAGGTGGCACGGTGATCGGCGGGACACTTTCCAGCACGGTGCGGATGTTGCGCACCGCTTCCGGGTCGGGCCAGCTCGGTTGCTGCCGGGCGGGCCGGGCCAGCGCGGCGTCGAGCTTGGTGCGGAGGTCGGCGGGCAGCGGCGGTAACTCCGGCAGCATGTCGACCGGAACATCCACGGTCCAGTTCACGGTGTCTGAGCGTATGGGGTGAGCCATCGGAGCGGTCCAGCGGGCCGTTAACCGAAGAAGACCTCGGCCTCCGCGTGGCGCTCCACCGGCACTGTCTTGACTTCTGCGGTGGCCTCAGCCAGCTTCACCCGGATGATGTCGGTGCCGCGCAGCGCGACCATCACGCCGGCGTCGCCCTCGTGCACCGCATCGATGGCATGTACCCCGAACCGGGTAGCCAGCACCCGGTCGTAGGCAGTGGGAGTGCCACCGCGCTGAATGTGCCCCAGGACCACGGCGCGGGACTCGGCACTGGTGCGGCGGGCGATCTCGTCGGCCAACCAGATCCCGACCCCGCCAAGGCGCTTGTGACCGAAGGCGTCGACCTCCGCGGTTGAAAGCAGCTCAGCACCACCCTCCGGCACGGCGCCCTCGGCGACCACGACAATCGCGGCGTCGTCGCGCTTGAGGCACCGGATGACCCACTCGCACACCCGATCCACGGAGAACGGCCGCTCCGGCATCAGAATGGCGTTCGCCCCGCCAGCCATTCCGGAGTGCAACGCAATCCAGCCCGCGTTACGGCCCATCACCTCCACGACCGCCGCCCGATGGTGCGACTCCGCGGTGGTACGCAGCCGGTCAATCGCCTCGGTCGCGATGTGCACCGCGGTGTCGAACCCGAACGTGTAGTCGGTGGCGCCCAGGTCGTTGTCGATGGTCTTCGGCACGCCCACGACGAAGACCCCGTCCTCGCCCAGCCGGCGAGCCACCCCGAGGGTGTCCTCACCGCCGATCGCGATCAGGGCGTCCACGCCGTGCTCGGCCAAGGTCCGCTTGATCTGCTCCGCGCCGCCGTTGCGGTACGGGTTAGTGCGTGATGTGCGCAGGATGGTGCCACCAAGAGGCAGGATGTGCTCCACATCGGACAGATCGAGCGGCTGGACAAGTCCCTCCATCGGCCCCCGCCAGCCGTCCCGGAATCCGATGACCTCGTGCCCATGCACTTCGATCCCCTTGCGGACCACCGCCCGGATCACCGCATTGAGGCCCGGGCAGTCCCCACCCCCCGTGAGTACGCCGATACGCATAATTCAGTTCGCCTTTCCACTCGTCCCCTGCTTGACGGCGTGAGAGTGGCACGACTGGGTTCAGTGCAGCAAAGCGGGGAGGTTATCGGGCACGTCCAGACCGCGCCGAACGGTGTTCCTCGATAACCCGCCACCTGACGAGGTTGTGCCGGGCGTCGGCCACCGCGTCGTGAGCATCACTGGGCGGCGGTGGCAATGGCGGCTTGCCAGCGTCCTCCCAACGCTGCCTCAGGTCCCGGGTGAACCGGGGTAGTTCTCGTGGCAGTGCCGGCATCGGTCCCCATAGTTGGGCCAGAGCGACATGATCGTAGGCAGCGAACCAGGCCCACAACTCCACTCGCTCACCAGGCGCGGTGAGAAACTCCAGCAGGGTGTCGCGGATGGCCGCCCGGCTGCGCCATGCTTGGTCGGACGGTGCTGGCAGCTTCGGCAACACATGCAACCGCACCCACTCACCGGCCCGCTCGGGATCGAACTCCGTCGATACCGCGTAGTACTCCCGACCCTGCTCGTCGACCACTCCGATGGAGATCAGCTCGATGGTGACGCCATCCTCGATGAACTCGCAGTCGTAGAAGAACCGCACCTGGACCGACCCTCACCATCTCTCACCTGCGCGGACGTCACGATAATCTCCGGCGTCCGCACAGTGTCTCAGGCGCCGCTGCAACCGTATTGACGCTCTCGCCACCGGCCCTTCCTCATCGCCGACCGGCCGCGCTGCACACTGCGGCTCCGAGCGTTAACCGGGAAGGCACTGCGCCGTTAACCCCACCGTCCGTACCGTCACTCACCGTTGGTGCCTACCAGGCATGACAGGTGGTCAGTTGAAGGGAAGGCGTGTGGGGTTACGAACCCGACACCCGGTCGAGCATCACCGATGTCGCTACCGGAACGCCCAGCGGCAAGATCGGCCACGAGCGAATCGCCACCGCCCGAGGCGTCGATTATCGCTGTACCTGAGTCCCTACCCGGACCGGTCACGACGCCTTTTTGAGGGCCAACCGCGGCGGTGGCTCGCGCTCCTTGACCGACGATGCGTACATGTCGACGTATTCCTGACCGGAGAGCTCCATCAAGGAGTACATGATTTCGTCGACCATCGATCGTTCGACGAACCGGTCACCGGCCAGACCCGCGTAGCGCGAGAAGTCCAGCGGCGCGCCGAAGCGCACTTCTACCCGATGCGGCCGCCACATTTTGGTGCCCCTGGGGCTGACCTTGTCGGTCCCCACCATGGCGACCGGAATCACCGGGACGCCCGCCTGCAGTGCCATCCGCGCCACGCCAGTCTTGCCCTTATACAACCGGCCGTCCGGGGATCGGGTGCCTTCTGGATAGATGCCGAGCAGGTTGCCCGCAGCCAGCAATCGCACTCCGGTGTCCAGGGCAGCCTGGGCGGCCGAGCCGCTGGATCGGTCGATCGGAACTTGTCCGGAGGCACTGAAGAACTGCCGTTTGAACCATCCCCGCAGTCCCGGCGTGGTGAAGTACTCGCGCTTGGCCAGAAACGTCACCCGGCGGCGAACCACCAGGGGGAGGAAGAACGAGTCGGCCACCGCGAGATGGTTGCTGGCCAGAATGGCGCCGCCGCGGCGGGGGAGATGCTCGGCGCCATAGACCTGCGGCTGGCATGTCAGGCGCATCAAGGGACCCAGTAGCAGGTGCTTGAGCAGCCAGTAAAACACCGCCTACCGATCCTTCCTTCGCCTCGCGGGCCGCCGCATCGGCAAGCCTACGGAGCACGGTATCGGGCGCACAACGATCCCGCGTCCACCCCTGGTACGGAGGTTCGGTTGGCGCGGTTCGATTGTGCAAGCATTCGCCCGCCCACCCGGTACCGTTGCGGCTGCAACGGTTCCAGCCGAGCCCGAGAGTGGTGCCGAGGTTGACCTTTCCCGATCCCGAGGAGCAGGACCACGAAGGTCCCGCCCGCCACCGCGGTTCCGAGGACACCGGCGCTGCATTCGCCGGGATCGTCGCGGGCCTGCATACCGGTCCGGACTCACCCCGTTGGCCCGCCGAGGAGGATCACTTCGAGCCGCCGGAGCCACCGCCGTTGCCGGTGCCCCGGCCACGGACGGTTGGCGGCGTGGCACTGCTGGCGGTCGGAGTGCTGCTACTGGTAGCACCGCACCTGCTGAGCCTTGCCCCGGCAGTGGCGACACCGCTGGGCTTGCTGGCGCTGACTGTCGGGATCGGCACCCTGGCGCTCGGACTGCGTTCCGGTCCGCCACCGGATGGCTGGGACGACGGGGCGCGGCTCTAGGTCAGCTCCCGCGGCATGTCGTCGCCGGGACTGCTCACCACCTCAGCACGTGCGGGGTGCCGGTGCGCTGGAAGTGCCCAACGTTGACGCATTCGGTTCGGCCCACCCGGACCCGCCGGGCCAGCGGCTGATGCACATGCCCGAACAACGCGGCACGCGGGCGGTCCCGACCGATCACCGCAAGCAGCTGCTCGGAGCCGACTTCGGATCGGCGGGCCTGCACGTCGTAGACCAGCTCAGGCACCGCGGGCGGGATGTGGCTGCATAAGACGTCCACCCGACCCAGGGCATCGACCGCCGCTGCGTACTGCTGGGGGGTACGCAGGTATGAACTAAAGGCCGTGTCAGGTGCCCGGGTGACCCCGTCAGGTAGGAGTCCGCCACCGACGAAACCGCAACGCAGGCCGCCGATCTCGGTGGTCTGGCCATCCAGAATGTGCACGCCGGGCCGCGCGAAACGCGGCCACAGTTCGGGCAGGTCCACATTGCCGGGGGTGGCATAAGTCGGGATAGGCAGCACCGCGAACAACCGCTCGTACTGCTCGACGACGGCGTCGCGAACCACGCTGCGAGGGTCTGGCACACCCACCCACAAGTCACGCACAAAAGCGAACGCCTCGCCAGGTGCCCCATCAGAACGCAGCTGCGCGAATCGGTGGACCACGGCCGAACCGAACACCGAGCCGAGGATCCCTGCGGAGTAGTCGTGGTAGTTCACGAAGTCGATCAGGTCCCCTAGCACCAGCAGCGCATCGGCACCCGCGCCCGCTCCGGCCAGAGCGTCCGCGTTGCCGTGCACGTCGGACACCACATGGACCCGCACGAGCAGGCAGGCTACTCGCCGACGGTTGGAGCACCGCCGGGGCTGTTGGACCGAATGCTGGTCGCGATACGTTCGATCCTCCAGGCCAGGCCGGTCGACGGCCTCGCCAGAAGCAGTGGAGCAGCCCGAGCCACGGAGGTACCCGTGCGGGAGTTCACAGTCCCGGCCACCGTAACGGTGACCGACGAGGAAAACCTTACCGATGCGGTGTGGGCCAATGCCGAGCGGTTTGCCAGCAGCGTGAGCTTTCGCCGCCGGATCGACGGCGACTGGGTGGACGTCACAGCAGCGGACTTCGCGAAGCAGATCACATCCGTGGCCAAGGGGCTCATTGCATCGGGTATCGAACGCGGAGATCGAGTCGCGTTACTGTCCAAGACCCGCTACGAGTGGACGCTGCTGGATTATGCGATATGGGCGGCCGGCGGATCAACGGTGCCGATCTACGAGACGTCCTCTTCTGAGCAGGTGGAATGGATACTGTCGGACTCCGGCGCTAAGGCGGTCATCGTCGAGACCCTTGCGCATCGCCAGATGGTTCAGGAGCTGGTTGATCGCCTGGGTGAACCACGCCTCATCTGGCAGATCGAGCCGGCGACGAACAGCGCAGGCCCGGCAGCAGCGATTGACGAGCTCACTGAAGTGGGCGCCGGAATCGGTGACAATGCCGTTCGGGAACGCGCTACCGCGGTGAGCGCCGGCGACCAGGCAACACTGATCTACACCTCAGGGACCACCGGGCGTCCCAAGGGCTGCGAGATCACCCATCGCAACCTGCTTGCCGTGACCCGGTCAGCTCTGGGCGAGTTCCCCGGCCTCATGCAGCCGGGCAACTCAATGCTGCTGTTCATTCCGCTGGCGCACGTGCTTGCCCGAATCGTCCAGTGCTGCTGCGTGTACGGGCGGATAACCCTGGGGCACACACCGGATGTGAAGAATCTGGTTACCGCGTTGGCCGAATTTCGGCCCACGTTTGTGCTCGCGGTCCCTCGGGTGTTCGAGAAGGTCTACAACACGGCCAAGCAGAAGGCGCACGCCGACGGCAAGGGCCGTATCTTCGATATCGCCGACGCGACCGCCACCGAGTGGAGCCGTGCCCAAGACACCGGCGGGGCGGGGCTGGCTCTGCGGGCCAAGCACGCGTTGTTCGACCAACTAGTCTATTCCAAGCTACGGGCGGTGCTCGGCGGTCGGTGCATCGCGGCGGTCTCCGGTGGCGCCCCACTGGGTGAACGGCTCGGGCATTTCTTCCGTGGTATTGGGATGCCGGTGCTGGAGGGCTACGGGTTGACCGAGACCAGCGCGCCCGCCACGGTCAACACCGAGAAGCACTTCAAGATCGGTACCGTGGGCCAACCATTGCCTGGCGTGACGATCAAGATCAATGACGATGGTGAGGTGCTGGTCAAGGGACCCGGTGTGCTGCGCCGGTACTGGCGCAACGAGCAGGCCACCGAGGAAGCCATCGTCGACGGCTGGTTTCACACCGGTGACCTCGGCGAGCTGGACGCCGACGGCTTCCTGCGGATCACCGGTCGCAAGAAGGAAATCATTGTCACCGCGGCAGGCAAGAACGTCTCCCCGACCGCGCTGGAGGACCGGCTCCGGGCTCACCGACTAATCAGCCAATGCATGGTGGTGGGCGACAAGCAGCCCTTCATCGCCGCCCTGATCACCCTTGACGCCGAGGCGCTCCCGGCCTGGTGCGCTGAACAGGGCAAGCCAGCTGGCATCTCCACTGGCGACCTGATCGACGATGAGTCCCTGCGCGCCGAGGTCCAACGTGCGGTGGACGACGCCAACAAGACCGTCTCCCGGGCCGAGACGATCCGCAAATTCCGGATCCTGCCGATCGACTTCACCGAGGCTGGTGGTCAGCTCACTCCAAGTCTCAAGATCAAACGGGCGGTGATAGCCAAGGAGTTCGCCGCCGAGATTGACTCACTTTACTCGTGAGTGGTAACAGTGTCATAACGCTGTTACCACTCACGAGCTCGCCAGCAGCAGCTCTACAAGCTTCTGCCGGCGGCATCCCCAGTCCCAGTCCTGCAGCATCCAGCCCCGCCCGCGCCGACCCATCGCAGCGGCCCGCTCGGGATCGGCAAGCAGTGTCCCAATGGTCTTGGCCACCGCTTCAACGTCACGGCCGTCCACCAGCTCACCGGTGTCGCCAGGGCGGACAGTCTCCCGTGCCCCCCCTGCGTCCCCAGCGACCACGGGTAAGGCGGTCGCCGCGGCTTCGAGATACACCATCCCCAGCCCTTCGACGTCCAGCCCCCGGCCACGGGTCCGGCAGGGCATCGCGAAGACGTCACCCGCCGCGTAGTGCGCTGCCAGCTCTGACCACGGCACTGGTCCCGTGCAGACCACCGCGTCGACGACCCCACATTCCGCAGCCAGCCGGTGCAACGCTGCGCGCTGAGGCCCGTCCCCCACCAGCAACAGCGTGGCCCCTGGCACCTGACGCCGGATCGCGGGCAATGCCTCCACCAGCGTGTCTTGTCCCTTGCGGGCCACCAACCGGGACACGCACAGCACAACCGGAGCCTCCCCTAGCCGATGACGCCGCCGGATCTCTGCCCGTGCCGCGGGATCGGGTTGAAACGCTGCACAGTCCACTCCAGGCTGGAGTAGTTCAAGTGCGGCCAGTGGACCGAACGCAGACGCCACGCGGCGACGGGTGTACCGGCTCACCGTGGTGACTACGTCGGCATCCATTCCGATCCGGCGCAGCGCCATCCGGCCAGGGGGCAGCATGGACCAACCCACCTCGTGCCCATGGCTGCTGGCCACCACGCGTCGTACGCCTGCGCGACGCAATGCCGGCCCCAGCAGTGCCAGCGGGGCGGCGGCGCCGAACCACGCGGTCTCATAGCGCAGCTCCGGCAGCAGCCCGACGGCTCGTCGCAGTACCTCCCGGGTGGGCAGCATGAGGGATCCAGGATGCCGGATGACCGGGAACGGCAACTGCGCATCGAAGCCTGCCGCCCCCGGCCAGTCCGGTGCGTAGACAGCGATCTCGCTGGCGGGTAACGCCATGGCCAGCTTGTGCAGGTAGGTCTGGATGCCGCCGGCCCGAGGCGGGAAGTCGTTGCTCACCAGCAAGATGCGTGGCATCGCCGGAGGGTAGCCGGATCTGGTGTGCTCAGGCGATCCGGCTCATCGCAGTGACCTGACCCCACGGAACTCGAACCACTTTGACCACGTCACCGGGCTGCGGTGCGTTCACATAGAACCCGTCACCGACATAGATGCCGATGTGGCTGATGGGTGAGTACAGCGCGATGAGGTCGCCCGGCCGCAGCTGCGAGCGGCTGACCCTGCTCCCCATTCGCGCCTGTGCCTGGGACGAGTGCGGTAGGCCCGACATGCCGGCCTGCTCGAAGGACCATTTCACCAGTCCTGAGCAGTCGAACGTGATCGGACCTTCGCTGCCCCACACGTACGCCGAACCTTGCCTACTCAGCGCGGCCCGCGTCGCCTGAATGGCGGCACCGCTGCCGACGAGGTTGACGGGGAACTCGGTACTACCACCGGACGTGTAGGCGGCCCGCTCCTCACTGTCGAGCGCCCCGAGGCGCTGCTGGACCACCTGGATCTGACGATCCATCTCGTCGCGGGAACGGGTCAGGTCGCCTTCGAGCCGCGCCGCATCGCGCTCGGCCTGGCCGGCTCGCGCTGCTGCCTGGTTAGCTGTCTGCTCAGCCTGCTGGGCGGCAACAACGGCACCAGTGAGGCGGTCCAGGGCCTGTTTGTTGTCCGCCGCGAGCATGTCCAACGCCGACATCTGATCCAGGAACTCCTCGGGGGAGTCACTGATCAATACGGCGGACAGCCCATTGAGGCGCGCACCCTGGAAGGAGGCGTGGGCCAGCCGGTCGACCTGACCGCGGTACTGGCCCTGGACCGCTCTGGCACGTTCCCCTGAGGCGGCCGCGGCGGTGACGTCGGCTTTGGCCCGCTCCAGATCAGCCCGGCGAGCATTGAGCTGGTCACGGGCGTAGTGCCACCGCTCGGTGAGCACCTCAGCCTGGTGGTTCAGCTCCGCAAGCCGTTGCACAGCCGCCGGGGCGTCGTCGGGTGGTGCGGGGTCGGCCGCAGCCGGAGCGGGGATCAAGGTCATCAGGACAGTCATGGCACCGGTAATAACCGCTGCCGGCACGCTGCGCTTCAGACGGTGCGATGACACGTCCCGTCTGTCTCCTCTTCCCTCGGACCGCCTACCGGATTAACCGAACGGATTCAGGCGGGTGAGCGGACGTCGACCCGTACAACTGGGCGCGAACGCTCATCCGGATTCATCCCGAAAGAGTTGGATCCCCGGCTCGGCTGTCGTATGGCAGCACCGACGAAGCCGATTCGGCAGCGACCTGCGTGCCTCCATGCTTGGAAGCAGCTACCGCTAAGTCGCGGCAAGGTTACGAAAGGTCACTTGCACTGTCCACCACCGACGCACCCGCAATGGGGCGAAGTGACTTCCGGACACGGTTGGCGTCACCGCAACCGCACCAGTGTTCAGCCGGCCCGATCAGCCTACGTAGCGTGTCGACCGCTCACCGCCAGTCATCGACCGCTCAGCGCCACTGCCGAACCGGACACCGGTAGCAGTGCGGACCGGCATCGTGTTGTGCTCTTCGGCAAGATCAACCAGGCGGAGATAGGGCACCATGCCGGCCTCGGCGAGGGTGTCCAGCGCCTGCCGTTCGGCACCATCCAGATCAACGGCCCCCGGCGGCGCTCCGAGCAGAACGGTGATGACGCAGTCCTGGCAAGCGTTGCCGCGCACCTGGCATCGGTCGCAATCCACGATCATGTCGGGCCCCGTCTCACTCGTGATCTCGTCACGACGGACGCTAGATCGTCACACCGACAATCTCAGGAACGCGAGGCTGGTTACCCGATAGATCCCGACCAAGGGAGGGGTGATCAGCCGACCCGCCGGATCGCAGTGACGACGTGCCACGGAACCCTGGCGACTTTGACCACATCGCCACTCTGCGGCGCGTGGAGGTACAACCCGTTCCCCACGTACATACCGATGTGGCTCACTGGCGAGTACAGCGCGATCAGGTCACCTGGCATCAGCCCCGAAACCACCGGGGTGCCAATCCTCGCCTGATCCCAGCTACCCCTGGGCAGGCTCACCCCGGCCTGGCGGTAGGCCCACAGCATCAGGCCCGAGCAGTCGAAGGTCCCGGGACCTTCAGCACCCCAGACGTATGGTGCGCCCTGCCTGGTCAGTGCCGCCCGCAGCGCCCTGACCCCGAGCCCGTCGCCCGCAATGTCGAGCGGGAAGTCAGTGAATCCCTCCGACGAGTACCGGGCGAGTTCATCCGGAGTGAGCCGGCCAAGGCGAGCCTGCACCGCATCGATGCGACGGCCCATCTCGCTCCGGGCCTGGGCCACATCGCCGGCTATCCGGCCGGCGTCCAGTTCCGCGACGGCTGCCCGGGTCTCGGCGTCGGTGGCAGCGGTCTCTGCCTGCTCGGTACGGGCAACGGCGTCGGAGAGCTTGTCCATCGCCGTTCTGTTGCTCACCGCCAGCACATCCAGCGCAGACATCTGCTCCATGAATTGCTGGGGCGAGTCGCTGATCAGCATCGCGGTCAGGCTGCTGATCCGGACGCCCTCAAAAGTCGCGCTGGTCAGCCGGTCAACCTGGGCGCGGAACGCCTGCTGCGCAGCCCGGGCCTGGTCTGCGGTGGCCGTCGCCGTTGCTGCGTCACTACGAGCCCGGTCGGCATCTGCCCGGCGGGCCAGCAACCGGTCGGTGGCAAGATGCCACTGCTCGGTGATCACCTCGGCCTGGTGACTCAGCTCCCGGACCTCTTCAACGGTCTTGGCCGGATCGGGCGCAGGGCCGGGTGCCGGGTCGGCGGCCGCGGGGAGGGCGGACATGCCGAATACAGCAGCGACCACAACACCTGCCGCCACGCCGCGAGCCGCGCGGCTCAGACGATGGGACACCACCCGCGGCGTCTCCTGTTCTCGGACGTCAACGTCCGGTGCCGGACCGGTCACGGGAGATCATCCCGCGACCGGAGTAACGGCCCTCAGGAACCATGGACGCGGATCTTCACTCGAACAGCCGGCCTACAACACCTGATCGAGTGGCTTAAAGCATGTACCACTGCGCTCCGTACTGGTTCGCGCTGCGAACGGCGCAGTGATGGCTTGCAACCAGGCGAGTCGGAGGAGGCAACCACAGAACGCTCGACCGCCTGAACGCGTCAACGCAGAGTCACAGTCGCGGACAGCTCCGTCGTCGTCCTTGCCCAGCGCTCCAGCAATACGGCCGCAGCGCCGGAGTCGATAGCTTCGGCGGCGCTGCGTACGGTAGCCATGAGATCGCCGGCCAGATCGCTGGTGAGACCGCGGTGGGTGGCAAGCGCGGCGGCTGAGTTGAGTACTACGGCATCTCGCACCGGACCGGGATCACCGGCGAGCAGGCGCCGGACCACCTCTGCGTTGGCCGCGGCGTCCCCGCCGCGCAGGTCCTCTCGACGGGCAACTGGCACGTCCAGCTCCGCTGGGTCCAACTGGTCACGCCGCACCGTGCCGGCTTCGGCCACCCACACCGAGGTGGTGGTCGTCGTGGTGATCTCATCGAGCCCGTCATCGCCACGGACCACCAGCGCGCTGACACCACGATCGGCGAGCACCTGTGCCATCACCGGTGCCATCCGCAGATCCGCGCAGCCCACCAACCCGGCGTCCGGCTGCGCCGGGTTGGTCAGTGGCCCAAGAAAGTTGAACGCAGTGGGTACCCCGATCTCACGCCGTACCGCGGCCGCGTGCCGCATCGCCGGATGGAACAACGGTGCGAAGCAGAACCCGATTCCCAACTCAGCCACGCACTGCGCCACCTGCTCGGGCCCGAGGTCGATCGCCACACCAAGTTTCTCTAGCACGTCTGCAGTGCCACACCTCGACGACGCCGCACGGTTACCGTGCTTGACGACAGTCACACCGGCCGCGGCCGTCACCAGCGCAGTCATCGTGGAGATGTTGACGGTGTGCGCCTGGTCGCCCCCAGTGCCCACCACGTCGATCGCGCGCTGGGGCACGTGCACCCGCCGGGCATGTGACAGCATGCTGGCGGCGAGTCCGGTGATCTCCGCCGAGGTCTCGCCCTTGCCTCGTAACGCCACCACGAACGCCGCCACCTGCGCGGGCGTCGCCACACCGGTCATCACCTGGTCCATCGCCCACGCGGTGTCATCGGCATCCAGATCGGTCCCGGTGATCAACTGAGTAAGGAGCACAGGCCAAGTGCGGGGACCGGTCGGCGTCACTGGCGTTACCATGGGCGCGTCAACCGTTCGCTGCCGGCAGCCGGTGCGAGCGAAGCACCTCGGCCACGGTTTCCGCGGCGACCAGCGGGTCCAGCGGGTGCACGATCACCGCGTCGGCTTGTGACCAGACGGCCAACCAGCGGTCATCCCTACGCCGCACCGAAACGATCACTGGCGGGCACTGCGCGATCTCATTCTTGAGCTGGCGGGACAGCCCCATCCCTCCCGTGGGCTGCGCCTCACCGTCAAGGATTGCCAGGTGCACCGCACCCGCGTCGACCTGTGCTAGCACCTCGTCAATCGTCCCCGCCTCGACGTAATTCAGCCGGCCGATATCTGCCGCTGGGCGCCGCCCGACCGCGTTGATGATGGCCTCGCGCACCTCCGGTCGGTGGCTGAAGACCAGAACAGTGGTGGCGTCGCTCGAATCGGTCATCTGGTAATCATCTGATGGTCAAGGTCCTCATCTCAGTGCGCCCGTGCGCCGTGGGGCCGCCGGTGGCTGGCTCGGATTCAAGGCACGGAGAGGTCACCACGAGTCACCACGCGGGCGGTGGCGATGATGATATCCGGTCAAGGTTCGTCACTCCGGGCAGGCGCCCGGCTGGCCCCGGCCCCGCCCAGGCAGGCACGGTTGGCCATAATGCTTGGTGTGACCTCCTCGTCCAGCCTGGCAGCGCCCTCTATCAGTCAACGGGTGCACTCGCTGAACCGGCCCAACATGGTCAGCGTCGGCACCATCGTATGGCTGTCCAGCGAGCTGATGTTCTTCGCCGGCCTGTTCGCGATGTTCTTCACTGTCAAGGCGAATAACGATGGTCCGTGGCCTCCGATCCTCGAGTCGACCGGGCATCCGATTCATCTCGACGTGCCCTATGCGCTGGTGGTCACGATCATTCTGGTGGCCTCGTCGTTCACCTGCCAGTGGGGCGTCTTCAAGGCCGAGCAGGGCGACGTGTTCGGGTTACGGCTCTGGTACACAATCACGCTAATCATGGGCACGCTGTTTGTGCTCGGCCAGGCCAACGAATACCGCAACCTCATTCATGAGGGCGTCACGATCCCCTCCGGTGCCTACGGCACTGTGTTCTACCTCACTACCGGCTTCCACGGCTTGCACGTGACCGGCGGTTTGATCGCATTCATCTTCCTCATCGTCCGAACCAAGCTGAGCAAGTTCACTCCGGCACAGGCCACCGCCGCCATCGTCGTGTCGTATTACTGGCATTTCGTCGACGTGGTGTGGATCGGCCTGTTCGCCACCATCTACTTCTTGCCTTAGCACCAACACGCAGCCGAGAAGACCGCAGAGCCGAACCAGACAGCAGGGGTAGCCGAGACGATGAACACCGCAAACTCCGACGCACGATCGAGCCCTGCCGACGGAGCGAGCCACCAGGAATCGGACCCATCCCGATTGCGGCGGGGAGGCCGCGGCCGGCTGCGCCGTCGGGTGTCCGGAATGCTGGCACTCGCCGTCGCACTGCTGTCTGCCGGCGGGCTGTACACGGTGCTGGCACCGCAGCCGCAGATCGCGCACGCCCAGGAAGATCCTGCGCTGGTGCGCCAGGGCGAGCAGCTCTACAACAACGCCTGCATCAGCTGCCACGGCGCCAACCTGCAAGGAGTGACCGACCGAGGGCCCAGCCTGATCGGCACCGGAGAGGCTGCGGTGTACTTCCAGGTCTCCACCGGACGGATGCCCGCGGCGCGCCAGGAGGCGCAGAACCTCGAGAAGCCGGTCAAGTACACCGCGGAGGAGATCGACGCGTTGGGCGCCTTCGTGCAGGCCAACGGCGGTGGTCCGACAGTGCCGCCCGCAGGCAGCCTTGCCGGCGGTGACCCGGCTGCCGGTGGCGAGCTGTTCCGGCTCAACTGCGCGTCCTGCCACCAGTTCACCGGACGCGGCATCGCGCTGTCCTCCGGCAAGTTCGCTCCAGCCATTGAGGGCGTGAATCCCCAGCAGATCTACACCGCGATAACCACCGGGCCACAGAGCATGCCCAAGTTCTCCGACCGGCAACTCACCCCAGAGGACAAGCGCGACATCATTGCCTACCTCGAGTCGATCAGCGATGGGCAGAACAATCCGGGTGGCTACGACCTCGGTGGCTACGGGCCGTTCTCGGAGGGCCTGGTCGCATGGATCGTCGGGATGTCCGCGTTGGTCGCCGTCACGCTGTGGATCGGAGCCAAGGCATGAGCGGCCCGGGCGAGCAGGGACAGCGCCCGGGTGACCCCGACCTGTCCACGTCGAGCCGCGCAGAACTGGTCCGGCAGGGCTTGGCCGCCGACGGGGTGACCCTTGCTCACCAGGCGGACCCGTTCCCGGTGCAGGGCACCCGTGCCGAAAAGCGCACCGAACGCAAGGTCGCGTGGTGGTTCATCATCGCCGCGCTGGCCGGGCTGGGGTTCCTCGCGGCCTACCTGTTCTGGCCGTGGGAATACGTCGCACCCGGCAGCCCGAACAGCCAGCACCTGATCTACCAGCTCTACACGCCGATCATCGGGCTGTTGCTCGGTATGTCGGTGTTCGCCATCGGCGCCGGGACCATCGGCTACGCCAAGAGCCTGCTGCCGCACGAAACCGCGGTCCAGCAACGTCACATGGGCGCTTCGGCAGAGGTGGACCGCGTGACCACGACCGCGATCCTGACTGACACCGGCGCCCGCAGCCACATCGGGCGACGATCCCTGATCAAGCGAGCGGCTGGTCTAGGCGCCGGCGTCATGAGTGTCGGGATAGGAGTTCTCGCCTTGGGCGGGCTGGTGCGCAACCCGTGGCGAGGCGGTGACCAAGCCGCACTGTGGGTCACACCCTGGCGCTCGGACGACGCTGAGCCGGTGTTTCTCCGCTACGAGGATCACAAGATCACCCTGGCGCGCCCCGAGGACCTCGCCGCTGGGAGCATCGCGACGGTCTTCCCGTACAAGCGCTCCTGGTCAGAGGAGGAAGCGCACGAGGCGCTGCGCGCTTCCGACAGCCCCGTGATGCTCATCCGGTTGCGGCCGGAGCAGGCGTCCCAGGTGGTCCAACGTCAGGGACAGGTCGACTTCCACTACGGCGACTTCTACGCCTACTCCAAGATCTGCACCCATCTCGGCTGTCCCGCCTCGCTGTACGAAGCGCAGACCGCACGGCTGTTGTGTCCATGCCACCAATCGCAGTTTGACATGCTGGCCTATGCCAAGCCGATCTTCGGCCCGGCCACCAGGGCCTTGCCCCAGCTGCCCATCGACGTCAACGATGAGGGGTACTTTTATGCCAAGAGTGGTTTTATCGAGCCCGTAGGACCGGCGTTCTGGGAGCGGAGGTCGTGAGTGCCATGACGACGCCGAGCAAGACGTCGGGCTTGGCGGCCAAAGCCGGCCAGACGGCCGATGAGCTGGACCAGCGGTTTCATCTCGCTGCCGGCATGCGCCGGCAGATCAACAAGGTTTTCCCGACGCACTGGTCGTTCATGCTCGGTGAGATCGCGCTGAACACCTTCATCGTGCTGTTGCTGTCCGGGACGTACCTGGCGCTGTTCTTCGACCCGTCGATGGCGGAGGTGGAGTACCAGGGTCCCTTCGAGAACCTTCGTGGAATCGAGATGTCCCGGGCGTACGCGTCGACCCTGGAGCTCTCTTTCGAGGTCCGCGGCGGGTTGTTCATCCGGCAGGTGCACCACTGGGCAGCGCTACTGTTCGTCGCGGCCATCGTCGCGCACATGTTCCGAACGTTTTTCACCGGCGCCTTCCGCAAACCGCGGGAGACGAACTGGATGATCGGCGTGGTCATCGCGCTCCTGGCTGGGCTCGAGGGACTGACCGGCTACTCGTTGCCCGACGACCTGCTTTCGGGAACCGGGCTCCGGATCATCTCGGCGATCACCATGTCTCCACCGGTGATCGGTACCTGGCTGCATTGGGCGATCTTCGGCGGCGAGTTCCCCGGGACGGTGATCATCCCCCGGTTCTACATCATCCACGTGCTGATCCTGCCCGGCATCCTGTTCGCGCTCATCGCGGTGCACCTTGCGCTGGTCTGGTACCAGAAACACACCCAGTTCCCCGGCCCCGGTCGCACCGAACGAAACGTGGTTGGGGTACGGATCCTGCCGATCTTCGCGGTGAAGGCCGGCGGCTTCGCCATGGTGAACATCGGTGTGATCTGCATCATGGCGGGGCTGTTCCAGATCAACCCGGTGTGGAATTTCGGCCCGTACAACCCCGCCCAGGTCTCGGCGGCCTCGCAGCCCGACTGGTACGTCGGCTGGCTGGACGGCATTGCTCGGGTGTGGCCTCCCTGGGAGATCTACCTGGGCGACTACATGATTCCCCAGAATTTCTGGCCGACCATGG
>JALZDU010000400.1 GCA_030862405.1 Actinomycetota bacterium
GCGGCGCAGATCGCCCAGGCGGAGTTCGCGGCGAAGTTCCCCGAGGGAAGCGGCGAAGTTCCCCGAGGGAAGGTGCGCGAGCGGGCCGTCGATGAGGTCGGAGAACACGGTTTCGATGATCGCGTGACCGCGGTGGGTGAGGTCAGCGTCGACGGTCGATTCGGTGCTGTCGGTGAAGAATGGGTGGTAGCGCCAGACCGGAAATAACGCGTCCTGGTGGTTGCGGTCCAGGACTCGGCGCACGCTCAGCCGAGCGGTCACCGGATTCTTGGTGCTGGTAAACGCGGTGTAGGTGACCTCGGCCACCTGCGCTTCGGAGATCAACTCGCCGGTGTCGGGATCGAGGACCGCGCCCGGGTAGGACACCGGAGTCCACGCCTGCTCGGGAATCGAGGCGATCGCTGCTTTCACCACGGCGTCTTGTTGAGCACCACGGAGAACCGGGCCCCGCCAGCGCGGGCCACAGCGACGACCTGGCTGTTGCCGTAGGCCGAGTCCCCGCGGACCAGGATCTCGCAGCCAGGCACCGCCGCCCGCGCGGTGCTGATGGCGTCGGTGACCATGCTGGTAGCGCCCTTGCTCGACCCCGCCCGCCCGGCGCGCAGCCGGATTCCGGCCACCACCGGCGCCGCGTCCGGGGTGCTGATCGTGGTGGCCAGCGGGGACAACCCGCGACGCAGGATCTGCTTACCCTCGATCTTGGTGTGGCCGAAACTCGCGCCCTGCTTCGCGTGTCCGTAAACCGGACGCAGCAGCGAGTCGATATCGACGAACACCCGCTGCTCAGCACCGGCCAGCACCTTGGTCCGCCCGGCCAGGGCCACCAGATGCGCCCGGGCCGCTGCAGCGAGTTGCTTGGTGTGACCGAAGGTGAACTCCCGCAGCAAGATCCCCAGGGTCGCCGGGGCATACACGCCGTCGAACAGCTGTGGCATACCGTCGGAACGCAGCAGATCCAAGTCCTCAATGCAGCCCGCGCCGGCGACCATCCCGGCGATCACGCACCCAAGCTTCCCAGCCGGGTTCACCCCACCGGACCTGACCTTCGACTTCCGGAACCGGACCCGCCCGAGCAGCTACTCCAGCCCGGTCTGCTCGGCCAGCTCAAGCACCGGGACCAGTCCCGCGCACGACACGAGATGTTGTTCATCAAACCGCGGCGCCTCCAGCGCCCACACGTGAGACGATCGCACCGAAAGTGCCCCCTGAACTGCGGGTCATCAGGTCCTCGACCAACCCGATCATCCCAGGTCAGAGGGCACTTCCTCATTCACACGCCCGAACCCAAGCACATTAATCCACGGATCGAGGCTTAGGGGAGCCGTGATCACGCGCCACCTTCCGTTGCAGGTTCCGGGGAGCGCGCGACGGGCAGCCTGACTTCAGGATGCTCTTGTGTTCTTCGTTCGAAGTATCGCGGGTCGGGCCTAGCTTGTGGAAGCAGGAGAAGTCATGTCGCAGCGCTCCGATGATCCGTCAACCACAACCCCGGGGGCGACCCCCAACGCCAACGTCAGCCGCCGTGTCGGCGGGCGAGCGGAGGACGTTGTGCCGTTCGGCGCCGCGGTGCGTGCGTGGTTCTCGATCTCGCTGCAGACCTTCGGTGGGCCAGCCGGGCAGATCGCGGTGATGCAACGCGTGTTGGTCGACGACCGCCGTTGGATCGGGCAGCGCCGGTTCCTGCACGCGTTGAACTACTGCATGCTGTTGCCCGGCCCGGAGGCCCATCAGCTGGCCATCTACGTCGGCTGGCTGCTCAACGGGCTGCGCGGCGGCCTGGTCGCCGGGGTGCTGTTCGTGCTGCCCGGCATGGTGGCGCTTCTTGCCCTGTCGATGATCTATGTTGGGTTCGGCGACACCACGGCTGTCGCTGCGCTGTTCACCGGGCTCGGCGCCGCTGTCGTCGCGGTCGTCGCACAGGCCGTGGTGCGCGTCGGGCGCCGGGCGTTGTACCACCCGGTGCTGATCGTGTTGGCTGTCGCCGCGTTCGTCGCGCTCGCCGGGTTCGGGGTGCCGTTCCCGATCGTGATCGTGGTCGCGGCGCTGCTGGGCTGGCTGGCGGCCCGACGGCTCCCGGCGCTGACCCGCGCGGGCGGGCATGGTGCGGAGACCGACGGCCCGGCTCCGCTGATCCCCGACGACACGCTGCACACCGAGGCGCCATCCGGGCGCCGGACGCTGCGGATCCTGGCGATTGGGCTTCTGGTGTGGACCGCACCGGTCGCTCTCATCGCGGTTGTCACCGGGATCGGCAGCGTCTATACGGCGCAGGGCCTGTTCTTCTCCGGCACCGCGCTGGTGACGTTCGGGGGCGCGTACGCGGTGCTTGCATTCGTCGCCCAGCAGGCCGTGCAGACCTATGGGTGGCTCACTGCGGGGGACATGGTCCGTGGGCTGGCGCTCGCCGAGAGCACCCCTGGACCGCTGATCATGGTCGTGCAATTCGTGGCGTTCCTCGGCGCCTACGCCAACCCTGGCCCGTTCGACCCGTGGGTAGCCGGCGTCGTGGCGTCGCTCCTCACGACGTGGGTCACGTTTGTGCCGAGCTTCCTGTTCATCTTCCTTGGCGCGCCCTACATTGAGCGGTTGCGGAGCAACCGAGCACTGGCTGGGGCACTCGTCGGAATCACCGCCGCCGTAGTCGGCGTGATTGCCAACCTGGCGCTGTACTTCGCCGGCGCCGCCATGTTCGCTCGCACGAACGTCATCGAGGCGGGCCCACTAGTGCTGCACCTGCCCGACCTCGCGACGCTGCGGCCGGTGCCGGTGGCCATTGCCACGGTGGCCGCGCTGCTCATCTTCACCGCCCGCTGGTCGGTGCTGCGGACGCTCGGAGTGTGCGCCGTGCTCGGGCTGACGGCCGGGCTCGTCGGGCTACCGGTGACCTGATGAACTGCGCGATCATGCATGCTGGGGCGACTGTAGGCATCCCGTCGACAGTGAGATGAGGATGTGGGCGGCGGCGCTGGCTTGGGTGTGACCCTCCGTCGACTGACGCGATGTTGCTGTTCTGGCCAGGAGCGGTCGGCTCCGAGGCGGACGGTGTCGCCTGCCGCCCGTCCGGTCGCGCACCGGTTCGAGTGGCTGGCACCGGTGCTGGTCGTCGACGCGGTGTTCACCGCGTTCCTCCTGGCGCAGGCCACGGTGATCTTCGGCCGCCACGCCTACCTGCAGCGCACCACCGGGCTGACCTACGCCGATTACGTCCAGCGGGTAGCGGAGAGTGCCCGGATCATGCCGGTGTGGGTCGGTGACGGTGGGTAGGGGAGCTTGCCGGCGATGAGGTACCCGATGGTGATCATCTTGTTCTTGGTGCGGTAGCCGCGGGCACGGGAGGTTCATTTGCCCGAAACGTCTGGACCAGCTCCAGGTCCGCGACGTTCCAAACCTGGATTAACACTGGCCCGAACCTGCCAGTGCTGTGCCCAAGGCAAAGACACCGCCCGCCCCGAGCGCAAACGCCACTGCTGCGCCATTGGCCGGTGCTGCCAGAGCACACCATCGCCCCGGACGGTCAACGACATCCGCGGCTGTCTGCGGGCTGCTCTTTCCCACGCCATCACCGAAGACCTCATCGCCAAGAACACCGCCGTCTCGGTCAAGGTGCCCTCCGCCCGCGCCGAACCCGCAAGCTCCAGTCCTGGTCGAGCGAGGAAGCCCGCCGCTTCCTGGAGTCCGCCCGCGACGACGACGACCCGCTCTACGCCGCCTATGCTCTCGTCCTCGTCCTCGGCC
>JALZDU010000412.1 GCA_030862405.1 Actinomycetota bacterium
ACGCCCAGTACGAGCACTCGCCGCCGACCAGCTCATGCTCGACCAACACCGCGGACAGACCACCACGACAGGCCCGCGCTGCCGCGTTCTCCCCCGGCGGCCCACCACCGAGCACCACCACGTCATACGTGTCCCCACCGTCCGGCACGGACCCTCCTCCGCTGGTTCCAAACACCGCAAGGTTACGCAGGCTGAGCCGGTGGACGCGATGTCCGCTCATGCCGCTGGTCGGCCAGAGCCCGCACGGTCATGCCAGCGCGCCGTGTCTTGCGGGTATCCCCGCCGAGAGCAGCAGCACGGCTCCACCGTTCGGCGAAGCGCCGACCGCACCCCTTATCGCACGGTCTCGACCAGCTGAGCGCGCTGTCCCCCGGGCCATGGCAAGAGAACGATCTCCTGGCGGAACCGCACCTGGTCTTCGAGGCTTACGCCCTGCCGTCTCCGGATGGCCGGGCTGCGCTCGTTGAGGACGCTCGGGTAGGCAGCAGCAGCCACTGTCCGAAAGATCAGCAGCCCTGACGTTCTAGTAGCGCTCGCAAGGTGCCAGCCGTAGATACCTGGCGGGAACTTATTAGAACTTGGTGGAGCTGCCGGGAGCCTACTACAACTCAAAGCGCCAGGTCAGCGAGCTGGAGTTGCTGATCAAGAAGCTGCCCGACGCATCCGGGCAGCTCCGTCTGGTCCGGCGAGGCCGGGTGCCAGGCTCGGCCAAGCAGCTCGAAGGCCAACAGGTTCAGGAGCTCATCGCGGGGTACCAGACTGGCGCGACCGTCTACCAGCTGGGCGAACGTTTCGGCATCGACCGGCGGACGGTGAGTGCGATCCTGCACCGCCATGACGTGCCGATGCGCAGGCGCGGTCTCTCCCCCGATCAGATCGACGTGGCGGTTCAGCTCTACAAGGAGGGTTGGTCGCTGGCGCGGATCGGCGGACGGATGAGCGCCGACTCGACGACGGTACTGGCCAGGCTCCGGGAACGAGGGGTGCGGATGCGGGATACGTGGGGGCGGGAGCGGTAGGAGTCATGCTGACGCCGTGGGGGACGTCTGAGCCCAAAGATCCCCGAAGACGAGCGGCGGACGTCCTCATCTGCCGATGTGAGGGTGTTTTGCATCCCGATGTGGCCTCATTACCCTGTTTTCGGCCGTTGTCTCTGCGGGTTGGGGCCAACCGGGTTGTCGCCATCGTGCCCAGGGCTCTGCTCCGACTCACCGTGCAACGGCTACTCATCTGGATGAGCGGTCCCTGCGCCCTCAGTGGCATTGAGCTCCAGCCCGTCGAAGCGTCGAAGGGGTCCTTGACCATGCCACCGTCGCATCACCCTGGTCGTCGGTTGATGGCCACAGCAGCGGTCAGGCGTGCTGCGAGACCGCCTTGCCGGGGCGCGTTGGTGCTCATGGGCGCCGGCGCTGCCGCCACCTTGTCCGCCGCGCGGGTTGCCGGTTGAGCATCGCTGTGGTCAGACCGATGGTGGCAGCCAGGAACACCAAGGCGTCACTCATGAGATGGATCAGCACGAGCCAGGTGCTCATGATTTACTTCCTCCCTTTGTCGCAAGAAGGATGGGGTCGATGACCCGGTATCGCCTATCGGGGTGCCCGGGGGTGGATCCGTTATCCCGTTCGCCGCTTAGCGGGCAGTTCAATTATTTGGTGGACTCTGGGTTGAACAGGGACGACGGTGGTCCTGGATAGAGAACAGTGAACGGTCGGTGAACAGGAACCGGAACGCTGATAGGAAGGGGTGGTGCGGGACGATTCCGCCGATGGTCGAGCGGCCCAGGATTCAACCAGGCGTAGCGTGAAGTTGTCGGATTCCTCCGGCAGGTGCATCAGGACAACGGCGAGGTCGTGCTGAGGTGGCCATGCGCAGGGGGCTGAGTGCCACGTCGAAATCCCGGGCTGGGCACGCACCTGGTTCATCCTGCACGCCCGGTCGGCTGCGGGGTGGCGAGTCTGCGTACCTGTGTTGGCGAGACGCCAAACAGTTGTTTGAAGTCTCGGGCGAACTGGTCGGGGCGGGCATAGCCGTGCGCGGTGATGAGGTCCTTAATGGGTGTCGTGGCCTGCGTTGGGTCTTGCAAATGACGGTGGCATTCCTGCAGGCGTAGCTGTTTGAGCAGTTGCATCGGGGTCAGTTCGGCGCCGTGGAAGAGCTGGTGCAGGTAGCGTGGCGAGATGTTCGCGGCGTGGGCGATCTGGTTCGGGTCCAGCGTGGGGTTGTCGAGGTGTCGGCGGATGATGTCGCGAATGTGTGCCCTGTGCAGCTGTCGATGGGTGTGGGGGGTGATCCCGTTTGGGTGGTCGAGTCGCTGGCGTAGCAGCCCGACCGTGCACTCGTACAGGATCAGGGCCAGATCCGGGTCGCCGGTCAACTCGGCGGTGTCGGTGAACCCGATGAGGAACTGCGCGAGCAAGCCGCGTCCTGGCATGTTCCTCGGGATGAGGGTCCCGATCAGCGGCCGGACCTTCGCGCTGGCGATCGGCACCAACGCTCGCGGGAACGTCAGCATGACCAACTGCATCGATCCTGGTCCCATCGAAAGCGTGGCCTGCCAGGGATGAGACGAGTCGTAGAGGGCGATGTCCCGAGCGCGGAAGTCCACCTGGTTGCCCGCCTGTTCTCCCCGTATTTTGCCGTTGACGTTCAGGAACAGCCGGTAGCACTCAGGATCGCAGGTCCGGATCAGGCGTTCGGTCCGCTGTGACACGATCTCGGAGTCCGCAGCCAAGGTGACCACCTCGATGTTGAAATCCCCGGTCTGGGCGACTGACTGCACCGCGAGCAAGCGACCCGGTACACGCCCATGGACTGCCACTGGGACCAGCTCGGCACCTACTTCCGCCCGAAAGTAGTCATATCGGTCCAGCGAATGAACTGTTCTGGTGTCGTACTGCATATCCATGGCCGTTCCCCTCACCGCTCCAAGGCAATCATTGGGACCTGCCAAGTATCAGCCAAGACGACCCGACCGGAGTTGACTGTGAGCGCACAGCCGGTTGCGCACCTGGAGCTGTTGCGGAGTGTTTCGTGCGCGAGGAGTACGCCGCCGACGAAGGCTGCTGGCATGACGATGATGGCGGCGAGGGGGATCGCGCACAGCAGGGTCGCGGGTGTGCCCAGTCCCAGCGCGAGGGCGCGTCGTGTGCTCAGCAGTTCCCGCCGTTGCTGGAGGTTCAACCCGCGCCGGTAGAACGGCACCGCGACCAGATCCAGCGCGAGGAACCACGCGGTCACCAACGTCAGCAGTACTGGCACGACGGTTTGCCCGAGCACCGGGAGGAATCCTGCGATGAGCAGGGGGATGGTGAACATCAACGACCGTAGTATCAGCAGCACGCCGTCGCCAAGCCCCCGTCCCAGCAGCCGCCACCAGGACATGTCCGCCTCGGTGGGGGCGCCGCCCAGGTCGTCGTCCACCTTCTCCGCGATGTGTTCGTAGCAGGGTCCCCCGACGGCCAGCGTCAGCGCGGTGAAGCTGATCAGGCCGATGACCAGCGCCGCACCGCACAGTGCGACGCCGGGCGGCACCGCGGACCGTCGCCCGCCAGCCTGGCGCCCAGCCCTCCGCGAACGGGGTGACCAACACCGCCACGTCATCGATCCAGGAGACCAGGGCGATCATCCCGCCGAGCAGCAGCAGCGTGGTCAGCACCGCGGGCAGCGCACCGATCAGCAGCAGCCGCGGTGACCGCACCAGAATGCCCAGGTCACGCCCGAACAGTCGAACACCGGTGACGAGGTCCCGCACGGACCACTTCTACCAGCGGGCCTGATCGCTTGCCCGCTGCTGCGGGATAGCTGGCATGCCTCTCGCGGAGGGTGATGCCGGGACACGAGGGCTCTTGTCAGGTAACCAGCAAGCGCAGGAACGCGCCGAGTTCGCGGTCGGAACTGACGTCTCTGCCGTACCGGGGGCCGCGTGGTGTGGTGGCCGGCCGGAGCGCGAGGTCAAGGAGATCTGGGTCGGGGATTGCTGTCATCCGGACCTCGGCGAAGGAGATCAGCACGGCCACGAGTGCCAGCCAGGCCAGCAGCAGTGCCGTGGCGACGAAATCAGTAGATCCCACCAGAACCAGCCGGTCATGACCGGCCCCTGCCCCGGCCGCGACGCCTCATCCGAAAGGCCCACCTGGGACAGGTTCGGCCCCGGTGGGCCAGGCAACTTCCTCGCCCCTATCGATGACGCGCGAGAGTCGCCCGCAAGCCGAACCCCCGCTGACGCCCAGCGAGCCGAGCGCCCGGTGATCTTGCTTGTCGCGTGTGCGGTCCCGTCATCAGGCGCCGCGACGCTGCCCGGATCGGATCCGCTATCGAGACGGCTCGCGGGTCGCGCTGAGCATCTGCTACCTGGTCTGCTGAGCCAGCACTTCGCTTGTCGGGCGTGCAGGCTTCGCTGGGGGACGTGCCTGGTCGCGCGTGCGCGCCCTGGGGTGTTGAGCGGAGGCAAGCAGAAGGAGTGCCAACCATGATCCTCCCGAAGGTCCGGGACCCTCGCTTCGTAACGATCCGCCGCGGTGGGACCCTCACTGATTCGGATCACCATCTCCTCGCTCTGTGGGCGGCATCGTGCGCGGAGCACGTCCTTGACCTCTTTGAGTCGGCTCAGCCTGAGGACCCTCGACCGCGTCAGGCGATCGAGCATGCCCGCGCCTGGGTGCGTGGCGAGGTCACAACAGCCCAGGCTCGCGCGGCGGGCGGCCATGCAATGGGCGCGGCCAGAGACCTGAGAGGGGCAGCACGGCATGCCGCGTACGCTGCTGGCCAGGCCGGGGCCGTCGCTCACGTCGCCGCACACGAACTCGGTGCGGCCGCCTATGCGATCAAGGCCGCACGTGCTGCTGCCCCGCAAGGCGAGGGAGAGACCGCAGGGCGACTCGAGTGCCAGTGGCAGCGTGACCAGCTCCCGGACGCGATTCGCGAGCTCGTACTTGACGACCAGCGGTTGCGCAACGACATCTGCTGGTCGGTGTTTGACTGCTGAGCGCGCGTCGGGGCGCCGCAAGAACCTCGACCGCCACCCCACTGCACCCTCGCCACCTACATGACCCTCCGACACCTGACCCCGGCATGCTGATCAGCACACCAAAAGCGTCCTGGCATGCCGATGACCGAACACGTGCCCGGCGACTCCACGATGTTCACCGATGAAGGTCAACTTGGACGGTCAGCAGGTTGGTACCGAATCGGCGGACTGCGGCGGCATGGCTCGACCGGCCAAACCGGTTGAGCCGTTGCTGCGGATCGTCGTCCGGAACGATCCGGGCCTCGGCTGTGCGCCAGCGCCGACCCAGCCATAGCCGCACCCGGGGATTTGCGCGCAGGTTCGCGACGTAGCCAGCGTAGCGGCCCTGTTCGGCCACGATCCAGGCTGTGTTGCCCTCAAGGTGCACCCCGACGACCGTGCGTCGCCGCTTGCCGCTGCGGCGCCCGACGGTCTCAATCAGCGCATATCCAGGAACGAGGCCAAGCTGAACGCCCAGCTTTACCGGTGGGTTGAGCAGGTACTTCTGCAGCAGCCGTACCCGCCGGCGCCTAGCTGCCTGTTGCTCGGACATGAGTTGATGTCTACCACGACTCCGCCGACCGTGGCCGACACCAAGGTCACGACGACACTGGCCGCGAATGCCAGGACGCCCACTCCCAGGCCAGAATCTCGATTGAAAGCTGGATACAGGACCCGGCCGCTGAACAGCCAAGCCCGAAGCCCGCACGGCCCGTACGAGATGATCTTAGGTGGCCGTCACCGTTGAAACGCACTCTTCTGCGCGTGGCGCGTTGAGCCTTCGCCTGTTGGCTGAGGATCGCGACAGGAGCACCAGCCACGCGAAGACGCGGGCGGCGAGCAGGTAGAGCATCCGTACAAGCACGAGCCGTTGATCACGCCGCAGCCAGTGATGAGCGCTTCGCACCAGCTCAGGACCGGTGAAGCCATTCTGGAG
>JALZDU010000481.1 GCA_030862405.1 Actinomycetota bacterium
GTCGGCCACGGATTCCGCAATTTCGACAATTACCGGCTGCGCCTGCTGCTCCACTGCGGCGTCGACTGGGACACTGTCCGCGCCACCCCGATCAGAGGTCGGCTACCACGCTCAGTGGCGTAGAGCCCTATAAGCTCGCGCAGCGTTGCTCCGGTTCTGCCGATCACTCTCTACACCGCTACCAAAATCCCTCCGGAGCCGGCTGCAGACATACGAGTCCTGATCAGCCGGTGAGCTGCAACACGGTCAATGTTCGGCTGTTGAGGTTGCTTACATAAGCCTGCCGGCCGTTGGGCAGTATCGCGATGCTGGTCGGGTTCTCGCCGGTCGGCATGTCCGTGACCTGGTTCGTCGCGGCGTCAATCACGGAAACAGTGTTGTTGCCTTCGTTGACCACATAGGCGAACCGGGTTTTGTTGCACTTGGCGAAGCAGAGGCAGGCGAGACCGTTGATTCTCTGGTTGGTCAGATCGCCGGGCCAGCTCGTCGAAGGCGGCCATCACTCGCAAGTTCGCTGCGTCGTCGACGCCGAGCTCGTAGTGGCCGCGGCGGATGTTCTGGATGAACGCGTGCCCGGCGATGATGATCCTAGCTGACTGATCCGTTTTCAGGCCGCGCATCGGTCGCAAGCGCCGCTTGAGTTGTCCGTGATCGGCTTCCATCCGGTTGTTGGCGTAGGCGTCCCTACAGTGCCAAGCACCCGGGACCAGTTCATCAAGAACGTGCGGGTACACCGCCGCCTTGTCGGTGGTGATCTCCACCGGGATGACCCTCGTGGTGGCCAGCGCCCGGGTGAAGAAACACCGGGCCGCACCAGCATCTCGTCGCTGGGACACGTACACGTCGATGACCTGCCCGAACTGGTCGATCGCCCGGTAGACGTAGCGCCACCGACCGGACACTTTGACGTAGGTCTCGTCGACCCACCAGCGGTCCCCGACACGGTGCCGGCACGGGCGTGCTGCCTCTGCCAGCAGCGGCGTGAAAAGCTGCACCCACCGGAAGATACTGACGTGATCAACGGTGATTCCACGCTCGGCCAGCAGTTCTTCAACGTCTCGGTAGGAGAGCCCGTAGCGCAGGTACCAGCGAACCGCGAGCGTGATCACATCCGGTGGGAAGCGAAATCCCGCAAAGCTAGACCTCGATGCTGGCACTCGACGATAGCGATGACGCATCGACCAAGCCTGCCTGATCTTGCTGTTCACCGACGCAACAGACCCTGCTGACCCGCCGCGGTATCGGTCCCGACAACGGCACTGTCAACTTGCGGCGGCTGGAATGATCGTCGGGTTGTTCGGGGGCGAGGAGGCTGGGGCTGGTGGGCATCGAGGCGCCGTCGTACCGAGGGTTTCGCTACCCGGCAGAGATCATCAGTTATTGCGTGTGGCTCTATCACCGCTTCCCGCTCAGCTTCCGTGAGGGGCAGGAGCTGGTGGCCCAGCGCGGGGTCGTGGTCTCCCACGAGACGAGTCGGCAGTGGTGCGCGAAGTTTGGCCAAGCTATGCCAACGCACTACGCCGACGCCGGACTCGCCCGGGGGACAAGTGGCACCTCGACGAAGTGTTCATCACGATCAACGGCAAGACCCACTACCTGTGGCGGGCGGTGGATCAGCACGGGAACGTGCTCGACATTCTGGTGACCTCCCGGCGGGACACCACGGCCGCGACCAGGTTCTTTCGTAAGCTGCGGAAGGGACTGCAGTACATGCCCCGGGTGCTGGTCACCGACAAGCTGGGCAGCTACCACGCGGCGCGTCGGCGGGTTCTGCGGTCGGTCGAGCACCGGCAGTCGAAGTATCTGAACAACCGGGCCGAGAACTCCCACCAGCCCACCCGAGCGCGGAACGAGCGATGAAGAAGTTCACCTCACCCGGGCACGCGCAGCGGTTCCTCTCCGTTTTCAGCGGCATCTCCCCGCACTTTCGACACCGCCGCCACCGGCTTGGCGCTGATGCCTACCGCCGCGAAATGACCTCCCGGTTCGTCACGTGGCACGAGGTCGTCGGCCTGCCCACCGCAGCCTGACAGAACCACAGTGTGGATCGCCACGGGGCACCGGCACGCGCCGCCACACCCATCCCCGCCCAAGTTGACAGTGCCGTGATGAGCGATCCAGGCCCCTCAATCTGGTGAAGATCACCAACCGTGCTGGCCAATACCTCGACGAAAGCATCCGCTGCCGCGGCGAAATCGGCCGTGATGCCCAGCTCGTCGGGGTTAGCCACGATCTCCGACAGCACCGCCACCAGCGGGCACGGCCCTGCCCCGACAACCAAGCGGGCCAAACAGTGAGCATCCCCGCCTAAGGCGGGGGGCCAGCGGATCACGCAGCTGAGCTGCTCCCCAGACCGGCTCTGGTCGACTCGGACGTCGTTCGGCTCACCACCACGCTGGCCTTCCCCAAGCCCACCGGAGCCTTTTCTTAATCGAACCCGGCCCGCAACACATCCGGTGCCCATTCTCGCATCGGGTGATCGGTTCAAAGCGACGACGCCAACGGCCCACCGCCCCCGCAATGCGGGGCGCGTCAGCGGCAACCGTATGACTTGGGTTCGCTGAGCTGGCTCGCGATGTCCACCCCGAGGTCATGGTCATTTCCCCCTCGGCGGCAGGCCGGGCGATGTTTTGGGCCTGTGCGGCCGACCGTTTCGTAGTACAGCCGGGAGGTTGAGGTCGGACGACGCCCGTCAGCGCCGTCGGCCACCCACAAACTACTGACTACCACATGTGCGCACATGGCTACAATCAGCGAACGATGTCCCGCTCAACACAGCTAAAGGCAGACACATGAGCCCGAACGAGCCTCCACCCAACGCGCCTCCATGGGCCG
>JALZDU010000450.1 GCA_030862405.1 Actinomycetota bacterium
TAGAAGCCGAAGTTGCCCAGATGCGCGTCGCCGCAGATCACCGGGGTGATCCCGGTGGAGGGTAGGTGCGCGAAGTCCTCGGCCATGATGGCGGCAGTACCACGGAGGAAGGCGTAGGGAGAAGTGATCATCCGGCCAATCCGGACCGGGATCAGCCGGTCCAGCCGGCCTTCATGGGTCGCGATGATCTGTTGTACCGGGTCGGCACGATTCCCGGGCACGCTCCAGTTGCCAAGCGCTGATCGGGGCACCCGCTGGCGCAGCGACCGGCCAATGGCGTACCGCTCCCCTCGGGGAGTCGCCGGTTGACGCAGCGAAACGAAGCCCTGGCTGTCCGCAGAGGCGAGCACGACATGCTGATCCCGAGCTCGTCCACCGTCGTGGCGGCCCTGCCCGGACGTCATCACGCGAGCCGGTGCATGAGCTGAGTCAGGACGGCGCCCATGTGCGGCCCGATTTATTGCGGAACCGCGTTCGGCCCCGGCGGGCTGGAGTCAAACGCTGGTGGGTTGTCCTGGTCGAACCGGCCGGAGCCCAACTCATCACAGCTGGCCCCCAACTCGGGATGGGTGTTGGGGTTTTGTCTCAGAGCGCGGAGGAACTGGTCGATCCGTGGGTCCTCGACGCTGTCCACTGCGAGCTGGTGTCCCCATGACTGCAGCGATACCGCGGTCGCCAGCCCGGGGTAGGGCGAGAGCATCGTGTAGGGCTGGCCTCGTACATGGCTGGCCAACACCTCCACCGCGTCCCCCGCGACCCGGTCAGGGTTGTACGCGATCCACACCGCTCCGTGCTCGAGGGAATGGACCATGTTCTCGTTGCGCACCGCGCGCGGGTACACCACGCCGTTGCATGCGGCCCAGAACCCGTCGTGCGAACCGCCGAAGGGGGGGCTGTGGTCATAAGCCACCCGCTGGGCTGGCATCACATGCTGTGAGTCCTTATAGGACTTGACCAGTACACCGGGGATCTGCCGGGACGGATCTGGATTGGCCGTCGATGGTGTGAACGGCCCGGTGACGGCCTCCCGCTGCTCGTCGCCTTCACTCTGCACACCCGCACATCCCGCGACGCCAGCGGCGAACAGCACCATAGTCACGACCACGGCCGCACCCCAGGCCGTCGATCTCGTCACCACCATCGCGCCAGGCCGACCATGCCCCAACGTGCGCCTAGTCATGGCGATGGAATAACTCGAAGCGGACCGAAGCCGGTGTCTTGTCGTTGCTGCGTTGTTGTCATATCCCCGTCCGATCGGCCTCGATGCCACCCTTCCCAGGAGGTCGCAAGTGTGCCACTACCGCTTATCCAGGATCTGATGGGCCCGGCGTGGCGTGGCGAGCGTCTCGCCTCGGCGTTGGTGCGGCCTGGGTCATCGCGCCGGTCTACATCGCGGAGATAGCCCTGCCTCGATCCGCGGCCGGCTCGGCTCCCTGCAACAGCTGGCCATAGTCTCCGGCATCTTCGTGGCGCTGCTATCGGACTACTTCCTGGCCACCGCCGCTGGAGCGCGAACAATGATCTCTGGCTCGGACTGGCGGCCTGGTGGTGGATGTTCATCACCCTGATTGTTCCTGCGCTGGCGTACGGCATTCTCGCGATGCAGATACCGGAATCGCCGCGGTACCTGATGTTCCGGGGTCGGACCGAAGATGCCCGCATCTCGACGGCGTTCCCGGCCTTGGCCGACATCAACCTCGGATTGGCGTAGGGCCTCTACACAGCATTCGCGCTGCTTTTGTTCTTCTTCGTGTTCAAGTTCGTGCCAGAGACGAAGGGCAAGCAGCTCGAGGACATGCCGTAGCGGCCAACGGAGCGCGGCCGGGGCAGGGCTGGCCAGCGAGTATGTTATCGTTGTCAACGAAAGGTCGTGTGACATGAGGGACAATTCAATGGGCAGCAGCAAGGACATCGACAAGGCCGCGGAACCCTTTATGGAGCAAGCCAAGGAGGCCCTCGGTGATGTGACTGATGACGAGGACCTGGAGAGCTCCGGCAAGCGCTCGCCGCGGCGAGATGATCGGGACAGCCAGGCCGAGAACGACATGGCTTGAGAACCCGAGAGGGCACCCGTGGAACTCATTCCCGGTGCTCCATGCGGTGGAGATCCTGTGTGGACACGGCGACCCGCAGCAAGCGGCGGTATATTCCACCGCCAATCGATGATAGTCGAGTGAGCAGTCAGCTAGCGCGTCGGCGATGGGTGAGCGCGACGGTGAATGCAGCTGCAAGTCGGTCCCTCGGGTAGGCATCCATGCCGAACTCGGCTATCACGGGATTGTCGTTGGCGAGTCGATAGAGAGCGGTTAGCTTGCTGCGGTGGCCGACTCAAAACTGGCCAGCATCTCTTCCAGGGCGTGCTGGTCGGGCCCCACGAATGGGTCGGCCTGCGGTGCCGCGGCGAGCATCTCGAGGAACTCGGACGTGCGTCCGGCAGCGGGAGGCAGATGCGTGCTGAGGATGACCGCGGGGTCCATGGTGCGTATCGGCTGGATGGTTCGCAGATAGCCAGCAGCCTCCGTAGTGTGCACCCAGGGGCTATCAACTGCGGCCCACAGCAGTTGCCCGGAGCGGAGCTGGTCTGTCGGAATCTCTCCGACGTCACTGCACTCGGCGAGCTCAGCGCTTGGCATGGGAGCGCCGAAGCAATCGGAGCTGAAGCAGGCTTGGGAGCGGTCGTCGTAGAAGCCGACCGTTGCGGGACTGTCGTATAGCGGTGGCCTGAAGGCGGTAAGGGTTCGGTCGCCTACGTGCAGTGATTGGCCGGGGTTGAGCAAGTAGAGCCGATCTAGTGGCAGCGGCTGCTCCGTCGACATAATGCCCGCGCTCAGGAATGTCGTGACCACCCGCGCACGAGGTGCCGCGTCAAGCAGATCGAACAGCGCTCCGGTGTGGTCCCGATCGGGGTGTGTCAGCCAGATCCATCGCACATCAGCTGGATCGACGACTGACCCTAACGCGTCCATGAAACCCCGGTCCGGCAGGCTGAGACCGGTGTCGACGGCGACGGGCTCGGCCGCATGCAGGACGAACGCGTTCACTGGAAGGAACCCGATACCGGGCACAGGAAGTTGGTCGTTTAAGACGCTGACATCGTCTCCGAGGCGGTGGATGTGCATTGACTCTCCTAGGGTCCCCCGTCACGCGAAGTGTGGCTGGTGCTTCCTCAGCGGGCTCTGATGGCTGGGCGTGGGAATGGGCTGTTCGTGTCTCATTGGCTCCGGTCGCCAGAAGCGGCGACACCGTTTGCGGTGAATTCTTGGCAACGTCAGCAGAATCATCGCTATCGGCGAGGACGCCGAGTGCTGCACCAGTAGCCCTCTCCATGTCGCCGTGACCTCCTTAGGCGGCTATCGTTTGAGAGTGGTGATGAATCCGACTGTTTGGGCCACAGGCACAGAAGAGGAGTTACACTCGCGCGGCGCTATGTAAGTGTTGGCCGCAAAAAGTATCGTCCGCGCCCAAGTCGATGTAACCGGCAAGTGTTTAAACCACTCGAATAGTCTAGCAAGCTAGCGGGCGGTGAGCAGCTACGCACAGCCCGTCAAGGGTATCGATGATATGGCTACCACTGAGCATGAGTCTTCGCAGCACGCCAGAGGCCTTCCGCGCCAACGTCACCGAAGTCTGTCCCGAATTCGTCGACCGGGTGCACGAACTGAAAACGATGGACGACGTCAAATTCCTCGACGTGCGACTGAACCTGCTGCACCAATGGCACATCGACGGCCTGCTGTGCATCGGCGATGCCGCCACGCCATGTCACCGGTCGGCGGGGTAGGTATCAACCTGGCTGTGCAAGACGCCGTCGCCGCTGCGACGCTGCTGGCCCAGCCGCTTCGCCGTGGCCGGCCGACCCTGGCCGACCTGGAGAAGATC
>JALZDU010000453.1 GCA_030862405.1 Actinomycetota bacterium
CCGCCATGGAGCTCCTCATCGGCTCGGTGCCACCGACGATCTACGCCAAGATCCATTCGCTTCCATCGGTTGGGATCAAGCCCTGTATGTTGCCGATCTGCTAGGCCACGCATCTTACCGGAGCATCTTGCACCTCTCGCTGACGCGCCGTACGTGCCCCACCCGTGATCACCCGACTGCCCTTCCCCCTACGCAACGCCGCACCCCACCCCGCGCTGAGCCACCGATCAAGGACCTTGCCGAGGCCCTACGTAACGGTACAGTCCGCTTCTGCGACACTCCGGGCATGAACGTCCTCACCCATGCCCAGGTGTCCGCCGCAAATGTCGAAACGGCAGCGCCGAGACAGGCCCGCCTTGCCGTGCTCAGCGAGCGGCGAGTAAGGAGGATCCGTGAGCTTCGCCCAGCATCAGCCGAACCATCGTGGCGCGCCAACCTCTCCGGGCACACGTCTTGAGGCCGACGCCGTGGTAACACCGCCGCTGGCTGGTCGCACGACGCGGTTGCCGAATCTGGTCATCGCGGGAGTGGCGAAGGCTGGGACGACCTCGCTTTTCCGATACCTTTCGCAACATCCCGATGTGTGTGCGTCCAGGATTAAGGAGCTTCGCTACTTCGAACCATTGCGCTATGGCGAGCCCTTGGCGTCGGTTGAGTCTTACGCTCAGCACTTCCGCCACTGCGGAAATCAAAAGTTTAGTATGGAGGCCACACCCGGCTACTTTGGCGGGGGACGCCCACTTGCGGTCGCCTTGCTGAACACCTTGAACGATCCGCGAGTCATCGTAAGCTTTCGGGACCCAGGTCAACGGTGCTGGTCTTGGTACCGCTTTGTCCGCAGCAGAGCGCGCATTCCTAAGGACATGACTTTCGATGCTTATCTGGACAGGTGTGAGCATCTCCGCCGTGTGGGTGTTGACCACTTCCGTGAGCACCAACCGTTCTTTGGCCTGAGCGGAGGCTGTTATGACCAGTGGATCGACGCGTGGCTTGAGATCTTCGGCGAACGGCTGCGGATTGAGTTCTTCGAGGATCTAGTGCGTGACCCACGAAGTACGATAGAAGCGATCTGCCGTTGGCTTGATATCGATGCCGAGGTGGCTGCTGGATTCCAGTACGAGATCGAAAACAAGACTGTGCAGTACAAAAATAAGTCGATCCAGAAGGCCGCGCTGTTCCTCAATCGCCGCGGCGAGCAGTTCTTCGAGCATCACCGTTCGCTGAAGCGGGCGCTGCGGGGCACGTATTATCTGTTAAACCGAGACAGTGGCGCAGAGCAGCTCAATCCGGCCGCTCGGGAGCGCCTCGCCGAATTTTATGCACCACATAACGAGCGTCTAGCCGTCAAACTGGGCAATGCAGGGCTCAGCCGATGGCCGGCGTGGCTCGCCGGGGGCCAATGCCACTTCTTTTAGTGATCGTAAGCTTCTATGATCTTCGTGTGGCGGGAGTGACACCTGATGCGATGGCGGCGGCGCAGCGGTTGCCGGATCGGATCTCGATCGGGGTGCTGGCGACGGTGTTCACCCGGGACCTGATCGACGAGGTGATCGATGCCGCCGATGTGCGGGAGGTGCGCTATCGGCGGCTGCCCGCCCGGCTGGTGGTGATCTTCGTGTTGTCGTGCTGGTTGTTCATGCGTTCGGGCTACGGGCTGGTGATGAACAAGCTGGCCGATGCCCACGCAGTGGACGCCCGGGGCTGGGGAGACTGGGAGGTACCCACCACCGGGTCGATCACCAAGGCTCGCTCCCGCCTCGGCGCCGAACCGCTGCGGCTGCTGTTCGACCGGGTCAAGGGCCCGAAGGGCACCCCGGCGACGCCGGGGGTGTTCTACGCCGGCCGTCGGGTGGTGAGCATCGACGGGTTCACCCTGGACCTACCCGACACCGAAGCCAACGACGAGAAGTTCGGGCGGGGCACCACCGCCGCGGGGACACCCGGCCCGTATCCGCAGCTGCGCGCGGTGGCGCTGGCCGAGGCAGGCACCCGATCCCTGCTGGGAGTCGCCTACGGTGGCTACCGCGACGGCGAGCAGACCCTCGCCGCGCGCCCAGGCATCCTCGCCGCGCTGGGCCCGGACATGCTGGTGCTGGCCGACCGCAACTTCCCCTCCTTCACGCTGTGGCGCGAGGTGGCGGCCACCGGGGCGGAGCTGCTGTGGCGGATGTCGGCCTCGTTCACCCTGCCCGTGCTCCGTGTCCTGGATGACGGCACCTACCTCAGCGAGCTGCGCCCGCCCCGCAAGAAAGACGGCCCCCCGATCCGGGTGCGCGTCATCGAGTACAGCGTCCTGACCACCAACGAGGACGGCGAGCAGGTCTCGGAGCTGTTCCTCCTGGCCACCACCCTGCTCGACCCCACCCAAGCCCCCGCCGCCGACCTGGCCGCGCTGTATCACGACCGCTGGCAAGCCGAGACCGGCATCGGTGAGATCAAAACCGAGCAACGCGGCGGCCCCGAGGTGGTGCTGCGGTCCAAGACCCCCACCATGGTCGCCCAAGAGTTCTGGGCCATGCTGTGCGTCTACCAGGCGACCCGCCACCTGATCACCCGGGCCGCCCCACCGGGCCTGGATCCATCACGGATCAGCTTCAAACGTGCCCTCACCGCCGCCCGGGACTCCGCGACCCAGGCGGCTCTCTCCCCCCGCGGCGCCGCAACACCGCGCTGCGCCACCTGTTCACCCAGCTCACCAAGCCCGCCAACCTGATCCCGACACGACCCGGGCGCAGCTCCCCCCGCCAACGCAAACGCGGCGGCTCCCACCGCTACGACCGCCGGCCCACCGGCACCCCCGCCGTCCAGACCGTCACCCACAAGATCATCCTCCACCCTCTCAAACCCCGGCCTCCAACCTAAAAGAAGTGGCATTGCCGGGTGACCAGCGTGCCATCCCGCTGCTGCAAGGGTTCTTGAAGCCACCGCTGCACGTACAGCAAGATCCAACGCTGGTCGGTGTGATGAGCTACCGCCCGCAGAACCAGATCATGATCCAGATTATCGAAGAACCCTTTGATATCAAGATCGACAACCCAGTCCGTCCGCCAGCAGCGCTCTCGGCATGTCCCCACCGCGTCCAGTGCACTCTTGCCCGGCCGGTAGCCGTAGGAGTCGGGGTGAAAGACCTTCTCCACCTCCGGCTCCAAGGCCATGGCCGCGACCGTCTGCGCGATTCTGTCCGCCACAGCAGGCACCCCGAGAACCCGGACCCCCTTGCCTCCCGGCTTGGGAATCTCCACCATCCGCACCGGCGGCGGGAAATAGCAACCCGACGACATCCTATTCCACAGCTTGTACAGGTTCCCCTTGAGGTCCTGCTCGAACTGCTCGATCGACTGTCCGTCAACTCCCGCCGCACCCTTGTTGGCCTTCACCCTCCGGTAGGCCTCATAAACCATGTGCTTGGAAATCTCGAACGACTTCGGTCCGCTCACCTGGCTCCTCCCGGCAACACCGGTTGACCACCGAACAGACCAGGATGACCCGTCCCCTTCGCTCCACCCACATTACCGGGCTTCATCACTACTACGAGACGGTCCGCCCCCGTGCCCCGCATCGGTACTCGACCTCTCACGGCGTGGACCGCTTGAGGAACTCCCTCTCGCCGCCAGCCCACCGGGCCGGTGACAGTATCGGGGCGACAGGTTCTCACGTTCCGCGCAAGAGCCCAGGTCAGGCTCGCGCCGCCTACATGCCGGACGCCATCTGGGCAGTCAGCAGGCTCCCCCCAGACTTGTCCCGGAGCCCAGGTCTTGCCCCGGTTTCGACGCCACTGGAGTTTCTTACGACACGTCCTCAGCGGTTCGCTCACGCTCGCCTTCCTGACCCACACCTGACGCGATCACGTCGCGCCTTTTCCCGCAGCGCTCACCACGAGCGGTACTTAACCGACGCAGCCTGCGGTGGTTTGGGACCTCCCCCTGCAGGGCGACCCCGGAGGACCTACCTCCATCTCCTGCACAGCACCGCCTCCAGCGACTGTCTACATCGACGCCTCCTTCAGCGTTCGTGACACACGACCTGCGGGAACACTGGTCTCACCAAGATCGTTAGCGGCCTAACTTAGCGGCATTGACCTAGAGGAACGTCAGTACTGTATTCGGAGGTCTCGTCTGCTGGGCACGGCGCTAATGC
>JALZDU010000473.1 GCA_030862405.1 Actinomycetota bacterium
GTCCCGGTGGGAGGACCGCGGAGTCCGAACCCGACGACTTTCCGGGTCGCTATGCTGGTGGCGGTGCTAGTAGTCATCGTGCTCACTGGAGCAATCGCGATCAACCAGGTCTATAACCTGGAGGGTACGGACCCGGCCGGTCCTGGCTCGCCGCCGCCGGTGATACCCACCTATATTAACTCGGAATATCGGGGTGAAGCAGGACTATATAGCACGCCGCATCTGTCTCTGACAGAAATTAACAGTCCTCCACCTTACAGAGTGGGATCCGGAAGACTGGAGATTGTGTGTCAGGTGTCCGACGGAACTGTGATGAAGGCAGATCTCGTCAATGCCGCGGGCGTTGAGCGAGAGGAGACAAACGACATCTGGTACCGTGTGATTCCTAGCAATTATTACGTCCCTGCAGTTTATACCACCTTCCCATTCGGAGTAGAAAAAATGACGCCACCTGACACGCCCTCTGGAACGACGATTCCCGAGTGCTAGAAGCGCCGCGTTGACATCACGCAGCGACGGGAACAGACAGGCAAGGGAACCGATGCTCCAATAGAGGTCCGTTCTCGACAAATAGGAGCGGCAGGCCGAGGTACCAGCTCGACCTGCCGCCATGGCTCGACCTGCCGCCATGGGAGCGACCCCCGCCGGTTATGCCACCAGGAAGGAGAATCCACTCCGTGTACACCCTCTCACATCAGCATGCCTGTGCAAAGGGCCATCAGTGCGACCGGCCTCACAACGCCGTCGAGTGGGTCGACCAGCCGGTTCGCTCTCCTCGCTTGTGCGTCTCCTGATCAGACCGGTACTGCCGCTGAGCGGCCTCCTCGCTGAGGTAGCGGCGGTCGCTGACCTGCCACTCGTTGTGGGGCTTCGATGAGCACGCAGGGCCGCCAGGCGGTGCAGCGCGGGCAGGATTCGGGAAGGTGCCGACGATGTCGGTGCGGCGCTTCACCTCGCGGTTGAGTCGCTCCAAGGGGGTTGGTCGACCAGACCTTGCGCCAGTACGCCTCGGGAACTCGGCGAACGCGGTGATGTCCGCGACGGCGTCGCGCAGCATGGCGCGACGGTCTCGACCTGCTTGCGCACCAGCTCTCCGGCGGACTGAGCGAAGATCGTGCGGACCGCCGCGGCGACCATCTCGGTGCTGGCTTGGGCACCTTGGCCAGCACATTGCGCATCAAGTGGAGTTTATGCCGATATCGGCATAAGTTCCATTGGGGGTATTCATCTGACCGGACTACTCCAGGTCGGCGGTTCGCCATGGTCGAGCCGCTCTCGGACGGTCCATGCTCGGCGGGTATCCTCGTCTCCCGGGCGGCGTGGGTGGCGTCGTCATCGGCTGAGAGTTGGCTACCAGGTCGCGATAGCGCACCGGGTCGTGGGCGACGGCGAGCTCGAGCACCCGGTAGAAGACCAGTCCCCGGCTGCGGGATCGGCGCCGGTTGAAGCGGAATACGAACTCGTTTAGGTAGCTGGGCAGGTGGGCGACCTGCACCGAGCCCTGGTGGGTACCGAGCAGCCACCGCTTGATCAGCGAGGCGACCCGGTGCACCGCGGGCAGCAGCTCGTCGGGGTCTTCCCCGCGGGCCCAAGCGGCGCGCTGGCTGCGCCGGTCGTGGACGTAGCCGAGCTTGCCCAGGCCGCAGTAGCCCTGCCAGGCGTCGGTGATCACCGTCGCGCCCGGCTCAACGTGGTCGGTGACGAAGGCGTGCAGCGACTTGGCGGAGGCATCGGTCAGCGGCGCCATCCGGCACCGGCCCATGCCCCTGGGTTGTGTGACCTCCACTGCGATGCCGGTGAGGACCTTCTTGCCCCGGGCTCGGCCGCCACGCAGCCCCGGCTCCTCACCCCCGATGAAGGTCTCATCCACCTCCACCATCCCGGTCAGCCGCTCGCGGCCCGGACGCACCAACACCGAGCGCAGCCGGTGCAGCATCGCCCACGCCGTCGGGTAGGAGCCGATCTCCAGCGCCCGCTGCAGGCTCAGCGCCGACATGCCGTCCTTGCCGGTAGCGAACATCCAGCAAGCGGTGAACCACACCGTCAGCGGCGTTCGTCGGCGATCGAACAGAGTCCCTGCCGTTACCGACGTCCGAGCGCCACACGCGGTGCACTTGTAGCGGCCATCGGCCACAGCCCACCCGCCGGCATTCCCGCACCGCGGGCAGACGAAGCCCTCGGGCCACCGCAGCCAGTCCAGGTAGTCCAGGCAGTCGGCGTCGGTCGCAAACCAGGACTGGAACTCCCCAGTGGACCTGGGGTAGTGCAGGCCCGCCCGGGGCCCGAGC
>JALZDU010000486.1 GCA_030862405.1 Actinomycetota bacterium
TGTGGACAGCTGCATACGACAGCCTCACCTGCGCAGCGTTGACCACCAGGCAGGTCGTACACTGCAGGAGCGGCCCGTGTGCGGGTCGACTTCGCGCGCCAGCGCTCGCCCCTACCAGGGGCCTCGGCGTCCGGCGGTCCTTGTTGCGATCGATGATCGAAACGGGGTCCGGTCGCCGGCCTGGCGCCAGGGCGGCGGTCTGACCCGGCCCGCCGCGACAACCGCATGAGCGTGGCGGCGGAGCCCGTCGCGCCTGACACATCGAGGTGTGCACCGGCCATGGCCGTCGTCACCATGAAGCAGCTGCTCGATTCCGGCGTGCACTTCGGGCATCAGACCCGCCGCTGGAACCCGAAGATGAAGCGTTACATCTTCACCGAGCGCAACGGCATCTACATCATTGACTTGCAGCAGACGCTGACCTACATCGACCGTGCCTACGAGTTCATCAAGCAGACCGTGGCCCACGGCGGTTCGATTTTGTTCATCGGCACCAAAAAGCAGGCCCAGGAAGCGATCTCACACCACGCGCAGCGTGTGGGCATGCCTTTCGTGAACCACCGCTGGCTGGGCGGGATGCTCACGAACTTCACCACCGTGCACAAGCGCTTGCAGCGCCTCAAGGAACTCGAGTCCATGGAGCAGACCGGCGGATTCACCGGGCTGACCAAGAAGGAGATCCTGATGCGCACCAGGGAGAAGGACAAGCTGGAGAAAACTCTGGGCGGCATCCGGGATATGCAGCGCGTCCCCAGCGCAGTATGGGTGGTGGACACCAAAAAGGAGCAGATAGCAGTCGGCGAGGCCCGCAAGTTGGGCATCCCGATCGTGGCCATCCTGGACACCAACTGCGACCCCGACGAGGTCGACTACCCCATCCCGGGCAACGACGATGCGATTCGTTCCGCGGCATTGCTCACCCGGGTAGTGGCCGACGCCACCGCCGACGGGTTGATGTCGCGGGCCGGACGCTCGGGCGGAGCCGACGGCTCGGACAAGCCCGATGCCGGTGTAGGTACCGACGAGCCACTGGCTGAATGGGAACAGGAACTGCTGGTTTCTGGCAGCTCGGCAGAGCGGCCAGTTGCACCGCAGGCCGAACCGGCGACTGCGAACAACGGCGCGTCGCACACCTGAGCCCGCACCCTTCGACCCTGAAGAACGAGACAAGAACGACAGGACGGAAAGCCACGATGGCGAACTACTCCGCCGCGGATGTCAAGCGACTCCGGGACCTGACCGGTTCCGGGATGATGGATTGCAAGAAGGCCCTGGAAGAGTCCGGCGGTGACTTCGACCAGGCGGTTGAGCTCCTGCGCATCAAGGGTGCCAAGGACGTCGGCAAGCGCGCCGAGCGCACCACCGCCAACGGGCTGGTGGCCGCCAAGGGTGGTGTGATGATCGAGCTCAACTGCGAGACCGACTTCGTGGCCAAGGGTGCCGATTTCCAGGAGCTCGCCGACAAGATCGTCGCTGAGGCGATGCAGATTCGCCCGTCCGACCCCGAAACACTCGCGCAGGCCGAGTTGAACGGCGGCACGGTGGCTGACGCGGTGCAGACCGTCTCGGCGAAGATCGGCGAGAAGCTGCAGCTGCGCCGGGTGGTGTCCTTCGACGGTGAGGTGGCCACCTACCTGCACCGCCGCGCGTCAGACCTGCCCCCCGCGGTGGGCGTGCTGGTCGAGTACCACGGTGGGTCACCTGAGACGGCGCGTGCCGTGGCGATGCAGGTGGCTGCGATGAAACCGCGCTACGTCACCCGGGAAGACGTGCCGGCCGACGTGCTGGCCAGCGAGCGGCGCATCGCCGAGGAGACCGCGCGCCAGGAGGGCAAGCCCGAGCAGGCCCTGCCCCGGATCGTCGAAGGCCGTCTCAACGGCTTCTTCAAGGACACTGTGTTACTGGAGCAGTCCTCCGTGCAGGATTCCAAGAAGACCGTCAAGGCTGTCCTGGATGACGCCGGAGTGACAGTGCAGCGGTTCGCCCGCTTCGAGGTCGGCCAGGCCTGAGGCAGGATGTGAAACCGCCGATGAACACCGACCGGTTGCTGGGCCCCGGGTACCGCCGGGTGCTGCTCAAGCTCGGCGGTGAGATGTTCGGCGGTGGTGGCGTCGGGGTGGATCCCGAGGTGGTACGCGCCGTCGCGCGGCAGATCGCCGACGTGGTCGCCACCGGGGTCCAGATGGCGGTGGTGATCGGCGGGGGGAACTTCTTCCGCGGTGAAGAGCTGCAGCAAGGCGGTATGGAACGGTCCCGGGCTGACTACATGGGAATGCTCGGGACCGTGATGAACTGCCTGGCTCTGCAGGACTTTTTGGAGCGTGAGCACAAACTCGACACCCGCGTGCAGACCGCGATCACCATGGGGCAGGTCGCCGAGCCCTATATCCCGCGGCGGGCCATGAGGCACCTCGAGAAGGGCCGTGTGGTGATCTTCGGCGCGGGTGTCGGGATGCCCTATTTCTCCACCGACACCACCGGAGCGCAACGCGCGTTGGAGATCGGCTGTGAGGTCCTGCTGCTGGGCAAAGCGGTCGACGGGGTGTACACCGCTGATCCCAGAACCGATCCCTCGGCGACGATGTTTCGCCACATCACTCATCGCGAGGTGCTGGAGCGCGGGCTCAAGGTGGCCGATGCGACCGCGTTCAGCCTGTGCATGGACAACAAGTTACCGATCATCGTGTTCAATCTGCTCACCGAAGGCAACATTGCACGTGCGGTGCGCGGCGAACCGATCGGGACCCTGGTCAGTTCCCCGACGTGAGATCCGCCGGTCGGGTGGTTCCGCAGGGAAGCGACCCAGGGGAGATACTGGTACGGGCCACGCCGCCCAGGCGTCAGCCGGATGCCGGACAAGGAGCAGCCGTGATCGACGACACTCTCTTCGACGCCGAGGAGAAGATGGACAAGGCCGTGTCGGTCGCCAAGGAGGACCTGGCCACGGTGCGTACTGGCCGAGCCAGTCCGGCGATGTTCTCCAAGATCGTCGTGGAGTACTACGGCGCCGCTACTCCATTGATCCAGCTGGCCAGTGTGACGGTCCCGGAGGCCAGAATGGCTGTGATCAAGCCGTACGACCCCAGCCTGCTGCGGCCCATGGCGAAGGCGATCCGGGATTCAGACCTCGGCGTCAACCCCACCGACGAAGGCACGATCATCCGCGTGATCATCCCGCAGCTTTCCCAGGAACGCCGCCGGGACCTGGTCAAGGTCGCGCACGCCAAGGGGGAGGACGCCAAGGTGTCCATCCGCAACATCCGACGCAAGGCCAAGGACGAGCTCAGCCGCATCTCTCGTCAGGGGGAGGCTGGCGAGGACGAGGTGACTCGGGCCGAGAAAGAGCTTGATGCCACCACCCACCGATACGTGGGACAGGTCGACGAGCTCGTCAAGCACAAGGAATCGGAGCTGCTCGAAGTCTGAGTGCGTGGCACCGGACTCCTCGAGCACCCGCCGCCGCTGTGCACCCGGCCAAGAGCCCCCGCGCCCCGCGGGCAGGGCGCAACCTGTGGGCGGCGATCACCGTCGGGTTGCTGCTGGGTGGCGGGATCCTGGTCGCATTGGTCACCGTGCGCCAGGTATTCATCGGGATCATTGCGGTGGCGGTGGCGGTGGCGACCTGGGAGCTCGCCGCGGCGTTGCGCCACGCCGGTACCCGGATCGCATTGCCACCGGTGTTGTTCGGCGGGCAGGCCATGGTGTGGTTGTCCTGGCCGTTTGGTCGGGACGGGTTACTCGTCGCGTTCATGATCACAGCGTTGGTCTGCCTGGTGTGGCACTTTCCTCAGGGTGCGGGCGGTTATGTCCGCGACGTCAGCGCTTCGGTACTCACCGCGGCCTACGTACCCGGATTCGCCGCCTTTGCCACGCTGCTGGTTGTTCCTGCCGACGGTGCCGCCCGGGCGCTGTGCCTGATGCTGGCCGCGGTGGCTTCGGACATCGGGGGCTACGCCGCGGGCGTGTTGCGTGGGCGGCATCCGATGGCGCCGTCGATAAGCCCGAAGAAGTCCTGGGAAGGCTTCATCGGATCGCTGGCGGCCGGGACCGCCGCTGGGGGCCTGACGCTGACCTACTTGCTTGACGGACAGTGGTGGCAAGGGCTGCTGTTCGGGGCTGCGATCGTCATCACGGCCACAGGGGGGGATCTGATCGAATCGCTGATCAAGCGTGACCTCGGCGTCAAGGACATGGGTACCCTGCTGCCCGGCCATGGCGGCCTCATGGACCGGCTCGACTCGCTGCTGCCGTCAGCCGTCGTTGCCTGGCTGTTGCTGAGCCTGTTCGTCCCGGCCGGTGGCTGAGGCTGGACAGGCTCGCTCAGTCGTCGTATGGGTCGTCGGCCGTCCCGATGCTGTTCGTCGCCGGCTCGAGCGCGACGGTGGGGTCAATCAACGCGAACGCGGCACCGGAGGTATCCGACACCAGTGCAATTCGGCCCAACGCGCTGTCGTAAGGGTAGATGTGTACCTGACCGCCTAGTTCGACGACACGGTTGACCGCATCGTCGGTGCCGGTGCGCGGGTCCACCACAAAGTGCAGCATCCACTGCGCGGTGATGTCGGGAGACGAGTTCTTGCCGATCTGTATCCTTCCCAGCAGCATCTGCCCACCACGTGACCAGGTGGTGTAGTCCACGTCTACGCCGTCACCGATCTGCTGCTGGTGGTAGCCGAACAAGTGCGCGAAGAACTCGTCGGCCCGCCCACCGTCCCGAGTGTTCAACTCGGCCCAGTACAGCGCCCCGGTGTCGGCAGTGTGGAACATCCATGGCCTTGCAGGCTGCCAGAAGCCGATCACACCGCCGGTCGGGTCGGCCCCGATGAGCATGCTGCCCTGCCCTGGGATGTCCACCGGCCCGTAGAGGACCCGACCGCCCCACTGATCGAACACTTCGGCGGTGTGCGCAATGTTGGCGGTGGCCAGATACAACGTCCAGGCCACCGGTTGCCCTGCCGGCACCGGGACTCCGCCCAGGCCGGCCACCGGCACGCCGTCGCGCAGGGCATTGGTGTAGTGCCCGCGGTTGGGGTCCGGGTCAATGTGGTAGGTCCAGCCGAACAACCCGGCGTAGAAGTCCCGGCTGCGGGCCGGATCGGTCGTCGACACGTCGATCCAACACACCGAACCGGGGATGAATGATGTGTCCTCAATCACGCACTGACAACGATTCGGGGAGGCTATCGGTTTCATGCCGATGCGGTGCAGGGGCAGACTGGGCCGGTGACCGAGCCTGACGTGCTGCCCAGCCCCAACATCTGGAACTGGCCCGAGATCTACGAGCAGGAGAACCGGGCGATCGACGCGGGTGGGGCGCTGTGGTCGGCGTTGGCCGACCGGATTGACTGGTCCGGCGCCGATGTCGTCGACATCGGCTGTGGTGACGGTTTTCACCTACCTCGGTTCGCTGAGCGGGCCCGCAGCGTCGTGGGCGTGGAGCCGCACCCTCCCCTGGTGGACCGGGCCCGTCGGCGGATCCGCGAGCTGCCCAACATCAGGGTCCTACCAGGCCGTGCCCAGCGGCTGCCACTGGCCGACTCCAGCGCCGATCTGATCCATGCCCGCATTGCCTACTTCTTCGGCCCGGGTTGCGAACGTGGCCTGGCCGAGGCGCGACGGGTGCTGCGCTGCGGCGGGACGTTGGCCGTCATCGACCTGGACGGCACCCATGCTCCCTATGGCCAGTGGCTGTGTGCGGCGGCGCCACGTTACCGCCCGGAGGCGGTCGAGGCGTTCTTCGCCAAGCAGGGCTTCGACTGCCGCCGGGTGGACACGGTGTGGCGCTTCGCCGATCGGGATGACCTGGAGGGAGCGTTGCGCATCGAGTTCACGCCAGAGGTGGCCGCGAGAGCGATCGCGCAAACCCCGGGGTTGACCATCCCGGTGCGTTACCGCCTGCATCTGCGCCACGAGTCCGCTGTCCTCGGCGTGGGACACTGCACCCTGACATGACTGCGCTTCCCTTGGTGTTCGACGCCCCACGGCGGGGCATGCCCCCGCAGCACCTCGCCGACCTCGACCGCGACCAACGCTGTGCTGTAGTGCACGCGTTGGGTGAACCGGCATTCCGCGCTGATCAGCTTGCCCGGCACTACTTTGCCCGGCTGACCACCGATCCGGCCGCGATGACCGACCTGCCCGCCCCCCGCCGCAGCCGATTGGTTGCCGCGCTGCTCCCAGAACTGGCAACCGCAGTGCGGCACCTCTCCTGCGACGGCGGCACCACCCGTAAGACGTTATGGCGGGCCGTGGACGGCGTGCTCACCGAAAGCGTGCTGATGCGCTACCCGGATCGCGCCACAGTCTGTATTTCCAGCCAGGCGGGTTGCGGGATGGCCTGCCCGTTCTGCGCCACCGGGCAGGGCGGACTGACCCGTAACCTGTCCACTGCGGAGATAGTCGACCAGGTGCGCGCGGCCGCGGCCGCGATGCGTGATGGTGAGCTGGCCGGAGGATCTGGACGGCTGTCCAATGTCGTGTTCATGGGGATGGGTGAGCCGCTGGCCAACTACCAGCGGGTGGTCACCGCTGTCCGTCGGATCACCGACCCGGCGCCGGACGGGCTGGGCCTGTCCCAGCGGTCGGTGACGGTCTCCACGGTGGGTCTGGCGCCGGCGATCCGCCGGCTGGCCGCCGAGGGTTTGCAGGTCACGCTTGCGGTGTCGTTGCATACTCCGGACGACGAATTGCGGGACACCCTCGTCCCGGTGAACAACCGGTGGCAGGTGGCCGAGGTGCTCGACGCGGCGCGGTTCTATGCCGACGCCACCGGGCGCCGGGTGTCCATCGAGTACGCCTTGATCCGCGACGTCAACGACCAGCCGTGGCGGGCAGACCTGCTCGGTCAGTTGTTGCGGGACCGCCTAGGCGCACTGGTGCACGTGAACCTCATCCCGCTCAATCCCACCCCAGGCAGCGAGTGGGACGCCAGTCCGCGGCCCGTGCAGGAGCAGTTCGTGGCCCGGGTGCGCCGCGCCGGGGTGGCCTGCACTGTCCGGGACACCCGCGGCCGCGAAATCGCCGCCGCCTGCGGCCAGCTCGCAGCATCCTCGCATTCAGCGGGCTGAGCGTGGTCTCCGGCGACGAATAACCCCGCTCAGCCCGCTGAAAGCGCAACCCGGATCGTGACGCACACTGAGGCCGTGCTCCTTCCGGTCATGCCGCCCGTCGCGCCGATGTTGGCCAAGCCGGCCGCCACCATCCCTCCTGGCCAGCACTACGAACCGAAATGGGACGGCTTCAGGTCGATCATTTTCCGCGACGGCGGCGAGGTCGAGATCGGCAGCCGCAAGGAGCGACCGATGACCCGCTACTTCCCCGAGGTCGTCGAAGCTGTGCTCGCGAACTTCCCGCCCCGCGCGGTGATCGACGGCGAGATCGTCATCGCCGATCGGGAACGCAACACCCTCGATTTCGAGGCGCTGCAGCAGCGCATTCATCCCGCGGCTAGCCGTGTGGCGCTGCTGTCCGAGCAGACCCCGGCCAGCTTCGTCGCGTTCGACCTGCTTGCGCTCGGCGATGACGACCTCATGCGCGTACCGCTCGCGCAGCGACGGGTAGTGCTAGAGGATGCGCTCGCCGGCGCGACACCACCGGTGTACATCACGCGAGCGACGCAAGACGAGGCTATCGCTCGCCAGTGGTTCGACCAGTTCGAAGGCGCCGGGCTCGACGGCCTCATCGCCAAGCATCTCGACTTGGCCTACGAGCCGGACAGGCGGGTCATGACCAAGATCAAGCACGAGCGCACCGCCGACTGCGTCGTCGCCGGCTACCGGGTACACAAGTCCGGCCCCGGCAACATCGGCTCGCTGCTCCTCGGTCTTTATGACGATCGCGAGGTCCTCGTGTCGGTCGGCGTCGTCGGGGCATTCCCGATGGCGCGGCGCCGGGAACTGTTCACCGAGCTGCAGCCGCTCGTCACAACGTTCGACGACCACCCGTGGGCCTGGGCGCGGCAGGAGGAGGGCGAACGCACCCCGCGAAAATCCGAGACCAGCCGCTGGAACGCCGGCAAGGACCTGTCCTTCGTCCCGTTACGCCCCGAGCGTGTTGTCGAGGTCCGCTACGACTACATGGAAGGCGTGCGGTTTCGGCACACCACCCAGTTCGTCCGCTGGCGTGATGATCGTGAACCGCGTTCCTGCACTTACGACCAGCTCGAACGCCCGGTCCAATTCAATCTGGCCGACGTCTTGGTCAGCCCGTGACGCAGCCTTGCTGATAGACCGCTGGTCACATCTGGTGTTCTTCACGGTCAGCCCATTCGAGCAGCGCCTCCAGCGAGAACACCGCATCATCGATGCCGGCGTGCACGTCGCCCAGGCGCGCGAACCGCTGCGGCACGGTGGCCAGGGTGAAGTCTTCAGGTTCGGCGTTGGGTACCTCGTCCCAGCGCAGCGGAGCCGAAACCACTGCCTCCGGTACCCCCCGTACCGAGTAGGCGCCGCGGATCGTGTGGTCGCGGGTGTTCTGATTCCAGTCCACGAACACCGCGCCGGTCCGGTCCCGCTTCCACCAGGCGGTGGTGACCAGATCCGGCGCGCGGCGCTGCACCTCGTGGGCGAAGGCGCGAGCGGCTCGACGCACGTCGGCGAAACTCCAGCGCGGCTCGATCCGCACGTAGACGTGCATCCCACGACCTCCCGAGGTCTTCGGCCAGCCCACCGCGCCGACATCGGCGAGCACCTCCTGTACCACCGCGGCCACCTGGCGGGCCTGCGCGAATCCTGTGCCGGGTTGTGGATCGAGGTCGATGCGCCATTCGTCCGGGCGCTCCACGTGGGCCGCCCGACTGTTCCACGGATGGAACTCCACGGTGCTCATCTGCACGGCCCAGATCACGTCGGCGAGGTCGGTGACGCACAGCTCGTGCGCACTGCGGCCGGAGGGAAAGTCCACCCGCACCGTCTGCACCCATGGGGGAGCACCGGCAGGTAGTCGTTTCTGGTGCACCTTGGGCCCGGTCACTCCACTGGGGAACCGGTGCAACATGCACGGGCGCTCGCGCAGGGCTCGGACGATCCCGTCGCCGACGGACAGGTAGTACCGGGCCAAGTCCATCTTGGTCTCACCGCGGGCGGGGAAGTAGACCCGTTCCGGGTTGGTGATCCGGACGGTCCGGTGTCCGATCTCCAGCTCGACTGCCGGTGAACCGCTCAAGCCCGTCCGCGCCGCCTGGCCTTGCGGCGTTTCAGGTGATGGCCGATCAGCATCACCACTAGCAGGAGCCCCAAGCTGATCAGCCAGATGTCTTCGATGCGGCTTTCGTGGTTTCCGATGAGCATCGCAAACAACGCGAAGGCGGTGAACCACCCCGCGATAGGGCCGGCCAGCGGGAAGCTGCCGTGCCAGCCCCAGTCGGCCGACGGCTCCTCGTCCGGGTCCACAGCAGCCGGGCCCACGCCGTGGCTGGTCGAGCGGTGGTCGGAAGGATGCTGATCGGTCACGGCCACGGCGGCATCATCGCATACCGCCGGTGGTTGTTAGCGCCTGACCGCCTTTCGTCCGGCAAAGAGTCGGTAGACGCCGAGGAGAATCAGCGAACCGATAATGGCCCAGATCCAGGTGGCGAAGCTCCAGAATCCTGCGTTCGGGTCAAACCCGAGGGCTCTACCCAGAAAGCCACCCAGGATCGCGCCGACGATCCCGATCAGCATGGTGACAAAGATGCCGCCCGGGTCGTCACCCGGCATGATCAATTTGGCGATGGCGCCGGCGATCAGACCCAGCACGATCCACGAGATGATCCACATTCCCCCAACTCCCTCCGTGTGCCCTTAAAGGTCAGTGTGATCCCCTTGCCCGCGTATTGACACTGCTGTCGGGAAGAATGACCTGGATGGATCCGTCGAACAGTCCACGCTTGGTACTGCTGCTGGGCAGTACCGGATCAATCGGCGTCCAGGCTCTCGACGTCGTACACCGCAACCCGCAGCGTTTCCGCGTGGTGGGCCTGGCCGCCGGTGGGGCCGATCCGCAGGTCCTGGCGGCGCAGGTACTGCAGACCGGCGCGCACGCCGTCGCGATCGCCCGGGCCCGGGCAGCCCAAGACCTTCAGCTGGCGCTGTTCGCCGAGGCGCAGCGACGCGGGTACGACCGGGGTGGCTACCGGATGCCACGGATCCTGGCTGGGCCCGAGGCGGTGGCTGAGCTCATCGCCACTCAGCCCGCGGATGTGGTACTCAACGGGGTGGCCGGTTCCCGGGGCCTGGTGCCGACGCTGGCCGTGTTGCGCAGCGGGGCCACCCTGGCGCTGGCCAATAAGGAATCTCTGGTGGCCGGAGGCGCCCTGGTCACTCGCGCCGCCGCACCGGGCCAGATCGTGCCGGTGGACTCCGAGCATTCCGCACTCGCCCAATGCCTGCGTGCCGGTACCGCCACAGAGGTATCCCGGCTGGTTCTCACCGCCTCTGGTGGACCGTTTCGCGGACGCTGTCGCGACCAGCTCGACGGGGTCACCGCCCAGCAGGCCCTGGCGCACCCGACCTGGCGGATGGGGCCGGTGGTGACGGTGAACTCGGCCACCCTGGTCAACAAAGGTCTGGAGCTGATCGAGACTCACCTGCTGTTCGGTGTTCCCTATGACCGCATCGACGTGGTGGTGCACCCGCAGTCGGTGATCCACTCGATGGTCACGTTCACCGACGGTTCGACGGTGGCCCAAGCCAGCCCACCGGACATGCGGCTACCGATCGCCCTGGCGCTGGGCTGGCCGGACCGGGTGGCCGACGCAGCACCAGCCTGCGACTTCACGCAGTTCACGAGTTGGACGTTCGAGCCGGTGGACGCCAAGGCGTTTCCGGCAATCGAGCTGGCCAGGGCGGCGGGCGCCGCGGGCGGTTGCGTTCCGGCGGTGTTCAACGCCGCCAACGAGGAGGCCGTGGCGGCCTTCCTGAATGGTGACATCTCCTTCTGTGGCATTGTCGACGCGCTGGAAGCCGTGCTGGGCGAGGCGCAGGGATGGCGGGCGGACCCGGCTACGGTGGACGACGTGCTGGCCGCTGAAGACTGGGCTCGGAGCAGGGCCAGAGAATTGCTGGGTGGCCAACCCGTTGGGACTGGCAGGAGCCCCGAGTGAGGAGCCCCGAGTGAGGAGCAGAGCGTGACGTTCGTGCTGGGTGTAGTGCTGTTCGCGTTGGGTATCGGCATATCCATCGCGTTGCACGAGGCCGGCCACATGTACAGCGCGAAGGCCTTCGGGATGAAGGTGCGCCGCTACTTCATCGGCTTCGGCCCCACCCTGTTCTCCTTCCGCCGCGGAGAGACCGAGTACGGCCTCAAGCTGATCCCGGGTGGCGGCTTCTGCGACATCGCCGGGATGACCGCGCTCGAGGAGCTACCCGACCCGCAGGACCGCAAGCGAGCGTTCTTCCGGTTCCCCACCTGGAAACGCGTGGTGGTGCTGTCAGCAGGCTCACTCACCCACTTCGCGCTGGGTATTGTGCTGATCTACGTGATGGCGGTGTCCACCGGTCTACCGAACCTGAACCGGGCGCCGACCCCCGCGGTGGTGTCCGAGGTCAGCCAGTGCATCGGGGTGCAGGCTGACGCTCCGTGCCAGCCGAGCTCCCCCGCGCCGGCGAAGAACGCCGGTTTGCAGCCGGGCGACCGGGTGCTGGCCGTGGCGGGTACCCCCGTGCAGAACTACGGTGAGCTCAGCACCGCCATTCAGAGCCGCTCCGGGCCGACCGAGTTCCTGCTCGAGCGCAACGGGCAGCAGCGCACCGTGACCATCGATGTGGCCAGGGTGCCGGTCTCCGCACTAGGTGGCGAGGGCAACGAACTCGTTGGCGCGATCGGCGTGTCGCCGCAGCGCCCGGATCCTCTGACGCTGCAGTACGGACCGGTGGATGCGGTGGGTCAGACCATCACCTTCACCGGCACCATGTTCGCCAATACCTGGGTGGGGCTGCAGCAAATGCCGCAGAGGGTTCCGCTGCTGCTTGATCGGATCGCCGGGGAGGACAACCCGGACACTCCAATCAGCATGGTCGGGGCCAGCGTGCTCGGCGGTGACGCTGCGGGTCTTGGCGCGTGGTGGTTCTTCCTCTTCCTGCTCGCAGCGCTGAACCTTTTCGTCGGGGTGTTCAACCTGCTGCCGCTGCTTCCGTTGGACGGCGGGCATATCGCCGTCAACCTCTACGAAGCCATCCGAAATGCGGTCCGTCGAGCCTTCGGGCGCGCCAACGGTCCCCCCGTGGACTACAACCGGCTGATGCCGCTGACCTACGCCTTTTTGATAGTTCTCATCGGGGTGGGCGCATTATCGATCACCGCCGACATCATCAACCCGATCCGACTGCGTCCATGACTGTCGGGTCCCTAACTGTTCAGGAGAAGTGACCCTGGTGTCGCCAGCAAGCAGTGTCGCGCTCGGCATGCCGGCCGTGCCGCCTCCCGTGCTCGCCGAGCGCCGTAAGACCCGGCAGTTACACGTCGGTGCAGTGGGCGTGGGCAGTGAGCATCCGGTGTCCGTGCAGTCGATGACCACCACGCTCACTGCTGATGTCGATGCCACCTTGCAGCAGATCGCCGAGCTGACCGCGGCCGGTTGTGACATCGTCCGGGTAGCGGTCCCCAGCGCCGACGACGCTGAGGCGCTGCCGGCCATCGCGCGCAAGTCACAGATCCCGGTGATCGCTGATATCCACTTCCAGCCCAAGTACGTCTTCGCTGCCATCGACGCGGGGTGCGCAGCGGTGAGAGTGAACCCTGGAAACATCAAGAAGTTCGACGACCGGGTAGCCGAGATCGCCAGGGCCGCCGCCGGCGCCGGCACCCCGATCAGGATCGGGGTCAACGCTGGGTCGCTGGATCCCAAGATCCTGGCCAAGCACGGTAAGGCGACCCCGGAAGCGCTGGTCGAATCCGCGCTGTGGGAGGCGAGCCTGTTCGCCGAACATGGCTTCCACGAGATCAAGATCTCGGTCAAGCATCACGACCCGGTGGTCATGGTGCGGGCCTATGAGCAGCTCGCAGCGCAGTGCGACTACCCGTTGCACCTTGGGGTTACCGAGGCCGGGCCGGCATTTCAGGGCACCATCAAGTCAGCCACCGCATTCGGTGCACTGCTGAGCCAGGGCATCGGAGACACCATCCGGGTCTCGCTGTCCGCACCTCCGGTCGAGGAGGTCAAGGTCGGATTGCAGATCCTGGAGTCCCTGAACCTGCGGACCCGCCGGCTGGAGATCGTGTCCTGCCCCTCGTGCGGGCGAGCCCAGGTTGATGTCTACAAGCTCGCCGACGAGGTCACCGCGGGCTTGGAGGGGATGAAAGTTCCGCTGCGGGTGGCTGTGATGGGCTGCGTGGTCAACGGACCTGGTGAAGCGCGCGAGGCTGACCTCGGTGTCGCCTCGGGCAACGGCAAGGGCCAGATCTTCGTTCGCGGTGAGGTGATCAAGACCGTGCCCGAGTCGCAGATCGTCGAGACGCTCATCGAGGAGGCGCAGCGCCTGGCCGAAGAGCCGTGAGTGGCGCTGTGTCGCTGTTCAGGGCTGCTATTTCTGGCACCCTAGGTGGCGTGCTGAAGCTCGCGAGCGCGCGCCTGTTGGACAGCCACGATGCGCGCGGCGTCCGCGCAGTGCTGGCCATCGATCCGGTGATGTCGTGCATGGTGGCCGCTCGGATCGAGAGCGGTGGGCTGGATCCATGGCGGCTTGGCGGGGAATTGTGGGGCTTCAGCCACGGGCCCGACGGTTCGTTGGACGGGCTGTGCTTCTCCGGGTCCAATCTGGTCCCACTTCGCGGGGGGTCTTCGGCGATCCGGGCCTTCGCCGAGCGCGCGGCTGGGCAGCCCCGGTCCTGTTCATCGATGGTAGGACCAGCCGATCAGGTGCTCCCGCTGTGGTCGAGGCTGCAAGAGACCTGGGGGCCGGCCCGCGAGGAGCGTCCAGACCAGCCGCTGATGGTGCTCGACAAGCAACCGCTGGTGCCTGGAGACCCACTGGTACGGCCGGTGCGAACCGACGAGATTGACCGCTACCTGCCGGCCGCGGTGGCGATGTTCACCGAGGAGGTGGGTGTCGATCCTCGGCTGCCTGACGGTGGTGCCGGTTACCGGGCCCGAGTCGCCGAGCTGATCGCAGCAGGCCGGGCCTTCGCCCGGTTTGAGGGGGATGAGGTGGTGTTCAAGGCCGAGACCGGGGTGATGTCGTCCACCGTGGGTCAGTTGCAGGGAGTATGGGTGCACCCGAGCAGGCGTGGGCAGAACCTCGCGGCTGGCGCGACCGCGGCTGTGGTGACGCGATTGCAGCGGATGGGCCGGATCGCCAGCCTTTACGTCAATGCCTACAACCAACCGGCCAGGGCCACCTACCGGAAGATCGGTTTCACCCAGGTGGGCTGCTTTGCGACCGTGCTGTTCTGAACGGTCACGGGGGATACTCGCCCCCGTGCGCCGACGACTTTCCCAGCTCCTGACAGCGTGGCTGCCAGTGGCTCTGACGGCCGTCCTGACGGCGGGCTGCGGTGTCTTCGGGTCCGATCCGGATGATGCAGCGGCTGCGTTCCTTGCCGCCGTGAGCCGCGGGGACGATGCTGCGGCCGGGCAGCTCACCGACGACCCGGTCGCCGCCACCGCGTTGATCGGGCAGGTTCGCGAAGAACTGAAACCCCAGCGTGTGCAGCTCAGCCTGGGCCAGACCCGTTCTGGCGACAACACCGCGTCGGCGTCCTTCTCGGCCGTCTGGGACCTGGGTCAGGGTCGGCAGTGGAGTTACCCTGGCAGCTTCGATCTGGTCCGCGCGGACACCGCTGAGGGTTGGTTGGTCCGGTGGAGTCCTGCGGTGTTGCATCCGCGCCTCGGCGCGCAGCAACGGGTGCTGCTGCGCGAGGTGCCGGCTGAGCCGGTCTCGGTGGTTGATCGGACCGGGACACCGCTGCTCACCATGCAGACCGTGGTCACCGTCGCGCTGGATCGCAGCAAAACCTCAGATCTGCCTGGGGTGGCTACCCGCCTGGCGGCTGCCCTGGCGCGGATCGATCCTGAGATCACCGAACAGTCGATCATTGCGACAGTCAATGCGGCTCCGCCAGGGCAACGGGGCGCCGTGGCGGTGCTTCGCGAGCAGGATTACGAATCGGTGCGGGATCAGATTTACGAGCTACCGGGGGTGACCTTTCCTACCCAGCAGCGGCTGCTCGGACCGGACCAGGACTTCGCCTCCCAGTTGGTGCCGGGTATCCGCACGGCGGTCGAAGAACAGCTCACGGCAGCCGCCGGGTGGCGCATCGTCACGGTGACGACGCTGGGCCAGGAAGTCGAAACACTGGCCGCGCAGCAGCCACGTCCGGTGCCGACTGTGACCACCACCGTCGATCGCAGCGTACAAGGCGCCGGAGAACGAGCTGTCGACGCAGAGTCCAACCCTGCGATGATCGTGGCGATCCAGCCCTCCACCGGGGAGATTCTCGCAGTCGCCCAGAACGACGCGGCCGACGCGCAAGGCGCGCTCGCGCTGACCGGGCGTTATCCGCCAGGCTCCACATTCAAGATCGTCACGGCGTCGGCGGCGCTGCAGTCCCATGCCGTCACGCTGGAGTCGCCGGTGGCCTGCCCGGCGACCACCACCATCGGGGAGCGGAGAGTGCCAAACGACCAGCTCTTTGACCTGGGTACGGTACCGCTACGCACGGCCTTCGCCCGCTCCTGCAACACCACGTTCGCGCAGCTGGGTGCCCGCATGGGAGCCGGCGCACTCACCGACGCGGCGCACCAGATGGGCATCGGGATCGACTATGACGTTCCCGGCATCACGACCGTCACCGGGCAGGCTCCCCCCTCGGAGTCGACGGTGCGGCGCGCGGAGAATGGGTTTGGTCAGGGCAGGGTGCTTGCCAGCCCGTTCGGCATGGCGTTGGTGGCCTCGACCGTAGCGGCCAGCGGGCAGCTGTCTACACCGGTGCTGATCAGGGGAATGCCGGCTCGGACGGTGATCGAACCCGCGGGCGGGGTGCCGCGCGAGGTCGCCGACGCGCTGCGGGCAATGATGCGCGAGGCGGTTACTCGAGGCACCGCAAAGGCCTTGGCGGGCCAGGGGCAGCTGTACGGCAAGACCGGGACCGCGGAGTACAGCCTCACCGGCGCGCACGGCTGGTTCGTGGGCTTCCGCGGAGACCTCGCATTCGCGACGCTGGTCGTCGATGCTGGCTCCTCAGGCCCAGCACTGGACGCCTCCGAGCGGTTCCTGTCAACCCTGGGTGCCGCGTAGCGCGGTCGGGGTTGCCTAGAGTGTGGGTATGCCCGTGAGAACCCCGCTGTGCCCCGGCCGGCAGACGCCAATGCGTTCCGTTCCCGCGCAGATCGTGCGCCCGGAGTACGTCGGCAAGGCCGCACCCACCCCCAGCACCGACCCGTGGACGCAGCCGACCGAGGTGATCGAAGCTATGCGGGTGGCGGGAAAGATTGCCGCGCAGGCGCTCGCGGAGGGCGGCCGGACCGTCGCGCCCGGCGTTACCACCGACGACGTCGACCTGGTGGTGCACGAATTCCTGCTCGACCACGGCGCTTATCCCTCGACACTGGGGTACAAGGGCTTCCCCAAGTCGTGCTGCACCTCGCTGAATGAGGTGATCTGCCACGGCATTCCTGACTCGACCGTGATCGAGGACGGTGACATCGTCAACATCGACGTCACCGCCTTCATCGGCGGCGTGCACGGGGATACCAACGCGACGTTCCTCGCCGGTGATGTTTCCGAGGAGGACCGGTTGCTCGTTGAGCGCACCCACGAGGCGATGATGCGCGGAATCCGTGCGGTGCGGCCGGGTCGGCAGCTCAACGTGGTCGGGCGGGTGATCGAGGCTTACGCCAACCGCTTCGGGTATGGAGTGGTCCGCGACTTCACCGGTCACGGCATCGGTCGCTCATTCCACGGGGGTCTGGTCGTGCTGCATTACGACGAGCCTGCCGTGGACACCGTCTTGGAGCCGGGAATGACCTTCACCATCGAACCGATGATCACTCTCGGCGTGATCGACTACGACCTGTGGCCCGACGGGTGGACGGTGACCACCAAGGACAAGCAGCGCACCGCACAGTTCGAGCACACCCTGGTGGTCACCGCGGACGGCGCGGAGATCCTGACTCTGCCGTGATCTTCCGCCAGTCCAGGAGGTAGCTGTGGGCAAGGTCTACCAGCGCATCGATCCTCGGCTTGCCGCGTGGATCGAAGCCCAGCCGGTCTTCTTCGTGGCCACCGCGCCACTGGCGGCCGACGGGCTGGTGAACCTGTCACCGAGGGGCCTGCGCGGGACATTCCGGGTGCTCGACGAGCACACCTTCAGCTTTGCCGATCTCACGGGCAGCGGGATCGAGACAGTGGCGCACCTGCGCGAGAATGGCCGCATCTGCGTGATGCTCTGTGCCTTCGACGGTCCTCCGAAGATCGTTCGGCTGCACGGCACCGGCAGCGTGGTGCGGCGCGGCGAACCGGGCTTCGACGCCACGCTCGAGCCTTTTGCCACTTCCCTCACAGTTGGCACGCGAGAGCCCGCGGCCAGGGCCGTGGTGCGGGTGGACGTGCACCGGATCAGCGACTCCTGCGGGTACGGCGTGCCGCTGATGGACCTGCGCGCCGAGCGTGATCTGCTCGACTCCTGGTCGGACAACAAGGGACCCGACGGTGTGGCTCGCTACCGGACCACACGCAACGCGATCAGCCTCGACGGCTTGCCCGGCATGGGCTGACGGGTGCGTGGCGCCCTGCTGGTCGCCGGCACCACGTCGGATGCGGGCAAGAGCGTGCTCGTGGCCGGGATTTGCCGGTGGCTGGCCCGACGCGGGGTGTCGGTGGCGCCGTTCAAGGCACAGAACATGTCCAACAACTCGGTGGTGACCCCCGATGGGGGGGAGATCGGCCGGGCCCAGGCGGTGCAGGCCGCGGCGTGCGGGATCGAGCCCGGGGTGCGGCTGAACCCGGTGCTGCTCAAACCGGGCAGCGACCGATGCGCCCAGGTGGTAGTGCTCGGGCAGGCCAACGGCACGGTGTCGGCGGCGTCCTACCGACACCGCAAGGCGGAGCTTCTCGACGTCGTTGTCGGTGCGCTGTCCGCGCTGCGGGCCGAGCACGATGTGGTGGTCTGTGAGGGCGCCGGATCACCCACCGAGATCAACCTCCGAGATACCGACATCGCCAATATGGGTTTGGCTCGCGCTGCAGAGCTTCCGGTGCTGATCGTCGGGGACATCGACCGTGGTGGCGTGCTCGCGCATCTGTTCGGCACCCTGGCCCTGCTAGCACCCGCCGACCAGGCGCTGGTGGCCGGATTCGTGATCAACAAGTTCCGCGGTGATCCGGGCTTGCTCGCACCAGGACTCGAGCAGTTGCAGGCGCTGACCGGCCGGCGCAGCTACGGTGTGCTGCCGTTTCATGATGGCTTGTGGCTGGACGCTGAGGACTCCCTGGCGCACACCGCCGACGCAGCGGTGGGGCGTTGCGCGCCGCCGCATGGTTCCCAGTGGCTGCGGGTCGCCGTGGTGCGGCTGCCGCGGATCTCCAATGGGACCGACGTCGACGCGTTGGCCTGTGAGCCGGGGGTGGCGGTCCGTTACGTCACCGAGCCCTCCCGGCTGGCTGATGCCGACCTGGTAGTGCTGCCCGGCTCGAAGTCCACCGTCGCGGACCTTTCCTGGTTGCGCGCAACTGGGCTGGCCGGCGCGGTGATCGCGCACGCGGCGGCCAGACGACCGGTATTCGGCATCTGCGGCGGCTACCAGATGCTGGGGCGCGTCATCGTCGATGACGTCGAGTCGGGTGCCGGGGTGGTGCCCGGGCTGGGGCTGCTCGACCTTGAGGTGGTCTTCGACCACGCCAAACACCTAGCCCGCCCGTCCGGGACGGCGCTGGGCGAGCCAGTGACCGGCTACGAGATCCATCACGGCCGGGTCATGCACCGCGGTGATGTCCCGCTGGTGACTGCCGTTGAGGACGGTTCTGATGGCGGCCACGTGCTGGGTAGCCACTGGCACGGGCTCTTTGAGAACGATGCCTTCCGCCGCGCCTTGCTGCGCCGAGTGGCCTGCCTGGCCGACCGCCCTGGTTTTCGCCCGGCGCCCGACACCAGCTTCGCTGATATCCGGGCGGCGCAACTTGACCTGCTCGGCGACCTCGTCGCGGCCCATCTGGATACCGCCGCGCTGGTTGAGCTGATCGAGCATGGTCCCCCAGCTAGCCTGCCCTTCGTCCCACCAGGTACTGCAGTCAGTAACCTACAGATGCGTTCGCCGAAGTCCGGATGACGCCGGCACAGGCGCACGACGACGCCGGTAACTCCAGCTACCCCGGGCCGCGCAAGTTCCGCACTGCGAACCTGAACAACGGGACGGCGATCGCGATCACCGGTGACTACGAGGCTTACCTGTCGGTCGAGGTCGGTATACGCAAGCAAACCTGGGTCAACGCCTTCACGCTGGACGCGCCGACCCGTGTGGTGATCGACGTCGGCCGCTAGCTCGTAAGCTCGCCAGTGTGCAGGTC
>JALZDU010000512.1 GCA_030862405.1 Actinomycetota bacterium
GGGATGTGCACCGCGTAGCGTCTCGGCGTCGTATGCTTCCGCCCGCGCTAGGCGGCCGTTGGCGCGAACGGTCGACACGATGCGAACAAGGGAGTGGCTCATGCCGCAACCGAGATGGACCCCGGAAGCCCGGGACCGAGCTGCGACGGCGCGCCGCCGTGCGGACGGCCCCGCAGTACTCATGCCCTGGCTGGTCGCCGGGCACATCGAGCGAGATGCCTGATCGCGTGAAGTCCGTCTCCCGCCCCGACACCGGGCCGGTTCCGGATCCACCAAGCACGGATTCGGACACCGGCCCCGTGGGTATCGGCCCTGTGGGTACCGGTCCGGTCGACGCCCCGGGCCCCGAGGTCGACATCGCTGCATGGGAACTTGTCGCGGCGGCGCAACAGGGTGATCAGAACGCTTTCGGCCAGCTCTACGACCGGTACGTCGATGTGGTGTTCCGTTTCGTCCTTTTCCGCGTGGGCGATCGGCCGCTCGCCGAGGACCTCACCAGCGAGACCTTTCTGCGCGCGCTGCGCAGGATCTCGTCAGTGAGTTACCAAGGCCGCGACGTCGGCGCCTGGTTCGTCACCATCGCGCGTAACCTGGTGCTCGACCATGTCAAGTCCAGCCGTTACCGGCTGGAGATGACCACCGCCGACATCCTGGACTCCAGCGCAGACGACCGCGGCCCCGAGCACGAGGTCGTGGAGGAAGCCACCGCCGCGGAACTCATGCGCTGCGTCGCTCAGTTGGGTCACGATCAGCAGGAATGCATCATGCTGCGCTTCATGCAGGGTCTGTCGGGCTCTGAGACCGCAGCCGTGATGGGCCGCAACGAGGGTGCGGTCAAGGCGCTGCAGCACCGGGCGGTACGCCGGCTCGCCCAGCTGCTGCCCGAGGAGCTGCGATGATTATCACGGCGGTAACTATCACGACGGTGTCCGGCGTAACTACCAGGGTCACCGCTCGTTGCTCCGAACGACACGGCCGAGGGGCCCGAAGGTGGTGAGGACGACGCGCGGATCCGGGGGTCGGGCCAGCGATGGGCAGGAGCAGGAACGCTTCGCCCGCGCCGTGGATAGCGGTATGCGCGAGGTCTCCGACGACATGCTGAACCGCGAGCTGACCGTCGTCGCAGCGTTGCGACAGGTTGGGTCTCAGTTCGAGTCCACGGCAGGACCGGATCCTGCTGAGCGCGATCGAATGCGTCAGCGCGTCATGGCGGAGTTCTCCTCTGTCGTCCACGATGGCACCAGCCCTGTTCTGCCGCTTTCCAGTTCCGGCTGGAATTCCGGGTCTGCGTCTCGGAAAGCATCGCGGAATCGCCGTTGGATTCCCGATGAGACTCGGGGACGGTTGGTGGTGGCGGCGGCCGCAGCGCTGTGCCTGCTGATGTCGCTGTCAGGGATGAGCGTCCTGCTGTCCCGCGATGCGCTTCCCGGTGACGCTTTGTACACATTCAAGCGCAGCGCCGAGTCTGCTGAGCTCGGGTTGACTTTTGGCGACCAGCCCAAGGCGCTCAAGCACCTGGAGTTCGCTAGCGCCCGGGTTAGCGAGATCGAGATGATGGCGGAACAAGCCGACGCTGCCGGTAATTGGTCCGATGGTCACGAGAGGTTCCGCCAGGCCCTCGATGACTTCGACGCCGACACCGCAGCAGGCGCCCGCCTACTCACCGCGCTGGCTGCCCACGGCCAGACCAACATCCTGACCCCGCTGCGCAGCTGGGCCCAACAGCAGGAAACGCGCCTGCGGGCGGTCCGGACCGCGCTACCCCTGCCGGCCAGTGCACGGCTGGACAGCACGCTCGGGCTCCTGGATCGAGTCGTCGTGAGAACTTCTGCTCTGGACTACCGATCCGAGTGCGCCACCGTGACCTCCGGCACCCACGATGATCTCGGACTGTTGCCGGCCAAGGACACCTGCAGCCCGATCCCGGTGGATGGGACTTCGTCGGCCGTGCCACTGCCGGCCGCCCCCGCCCCCGATGGAAGTTCGCCGAACGTGATCATGCCGCCTGGCCTGCTCGGCTCACCTTCGGTGAATCCCACTCCCGAGCCTGTTCAGAAGGACGAGCGCGGTCGACCCGGACTCCGCGACGTACTACGGCCGGAAGCAGGGCAACCCGGTCCCGAGTCCGCGCGCCCCTTGCCCGGAAGAGATTCGCAATCGCCGGACATTCCGTTGCCATTGCCAGGTATTCCACTGCCGGTGTTCCCAGAACCACCGTCCTAACCCCCGCCCCAAGCCCTCCGGTGTGTCGGGCTGTGGTGTCCGGTGTGTCGGGGCCTAGTGCGCCATCACACCGTTCACCAGAGCCGGACACGCCGGAGCAGCCGCGCCACAAGCTCGCGAAGATCGCAGCAGCGCTCCGTCGCCCCGACGTTGAACACGCCGGGCAACCGCTGGCGGGTGACCTGCCCAAGCACGGCCAGTGCATCCTGTTCATGCAGCAGCTGCATCCGACCGTTGTTGGCGAGCCCAGTCGTACCGCTGGCAGCGCGTATTGAGTCAGAACAGTGTCGAGGCGTGGACCGATGAGCTTGGTGCAGCGCAGCACCGTGACGTTCACATGTCGACAGGGATGAACTCGGTGCGTCCCATCCGCCGCAATAGAATTCGGGCGCGGCGGCACGACGTCCACCCCGAGCACCCGGTCGGTACTGGATCCGCTGTGAGCTGAGCAGCCAGATGTCCACCGACACAACGGCTGACTCCGGTGACGAGGACCGTGGACGGCGACACGCTGCTCCCCTGGTCACGAGCTGGCAACCGCGCATCATGCTACGGGCGCGAGGGAGCGTCGATACGGGCAGCGGTGTGATGCCGGCCTGACCCGCACTGCGAGCCGTCGCTGACGGATCAGGCCATTGACCGCCGCGTTACTTCTTCAGCTTGCGACGCTGGACCCGGGTCTTACGCAGCAGCTTGCGGTGCTTCTTCTTGGACATCCGCTTGCGGCGCTTCTTGATCACCGAGCCCATACTCGGCCTCCTCGCTGGTTGGGGATGCACTAGGAAACGCCCGGCAGCGAGTGCTGCGGGGCGTTGGCGGCTGCCCAGACTACTCCGGCTGTAATCGACGGCATGCACCCGGCCAGGTCTCCAGGGTCAATGCTGCGACCCTGCGAGCAGGTCTTAGCCGGCATCAAAGTAGGCATTCTCAAGGTATCCGTGCACTGCCACCTCCGGAACCCGGAAGGAACGCCCGACGCGTACCGCGGGCAGCTCGCCGGCGTGCACCAGCCGGTACACCGTCATCTTGGATACGCGCATCATCGCGGCCACCTCGGCGACCGTGAGGAACTGCACCTTGCTTGGTACGGCTTGCTCGTTCGTCGGCATGCGTCATCGCGTCCTCACCACGTCACGCCCTGCTGGGCTTCCCCTCCCGCGATCCGTGACGCTCATGTTCTGATGAGAGTAGCGGGACAGGTGGTGCTCATGCGACTTCCATCCGTGCTGGTGGACATCAGTTCTGGTGAGCGAGTCCAAGTTCGACCGACCGTTCCCGCGCTGCCTCGATGGCGGACAGCAACGCAGCCCGCACGCCATGACGCTCGAGTTCCCGGATCGCCATGATCGTTGTTCCGCCGGGAGAGGTCACCGCCTCCCGCAACAGCACCGGATGTTCACCGGTGTCGCGCAGCATACGGGCCGCCCCGATCGCGGACTGGGTGATCAGCTCGGTCACCATCGGCCTGGGCAGCCCGAGCAGGATTCCCGCATCGATCATCGCCTCGACGAGATAGAAGAAGTAGGCCGGGCCCGAGCCGGACAGTGCGGTGACAGCGTCCTGCTGACTTTCCGGCACCCGGACAACCTTGCCCACGCTGCCGAGCAATTCCTCGGTCAGCTCCAGGTGGGCATCGGCGGCGAAGCGGCCCGCGGATACCGCGCTCATCGCCTCACCGACCAGCATCGGAGTGTTGGACATGACCCGGACGACCGGCACACCGTCGGGGAGCCGACGCTCATAGAGCGTGGTGGGCAAGCCCGCGCACAAGCTCACGACCAGGGTGGTCGGGTCGATCAATCCGGCGAGCTCGGCCAGGAGCGGGTCGATGTCCTGCGGCTTCACCGCGATGATCAGGACGTCGGCCTTGCGCGCGGCGGTGGCAGTGTCGACCGCGCGTACCCGGTAGGTCTCCTCGAGCTGCGCAGCCCGCTCCGGGTAGCGCTCGGTGAGCATCAGGTTGTCAGGGCTGCGCCCGGCGCTGAGCATTCCGGACAGCAAGGCCTCGCCGATCTTGCCGGCACCCAGGATGGCGATCGTGGTCATGGCCGCAGGGTGCCACAGCTGCGTACACCTGCGTTCTGGGGTGAGCGCAGTAAGCCGCCCATCCGGCCCCCGTTCACCGCGCTCAGTCCCCAGAACGCAGCAAGGCTCGCAGGAAGAAGGCGACGTTTTCAGGCCGCTCGGCGAGCCGCCGGGTGAGATAGGAGTACCAGTCTGAGCCGTAGGGCAGGTATACCCGGACGGTGTCGCCGCCTGCGGCCAGCCGTAGTTGCTCGGCCGGACGCACTCCGTAGAGCATCTGGTACTCGAAGGTGCCCGGTGGGCGGCCGTGCCAGCGGGCTCGCTCACCCACGATGGCAACCAACCGGCGGTCGTGGGTGGCGAACATCGGGTAGCCCGGTCCGGCCAGCAGGGTATTGGCGCAGCGCACGAAGTTGCGCGCGACTTCGTGCGACGTCGCGAATGCCAGCTCAGGCGGTTCGGCGTAGGCGCCCTTACACAACCGGACCCGAGCGCCCTCTACTGCCAGCGCCCGGCAGTCATCCAGCGTCCGGTACAGGTAAGCCTGCAGTACCGCTCCGGTAGCCGGCCAGCTGCGGCGCAGTTGCGCGTGCACCCGCAGGGTGGACTCGGTGAGAGTGTGGTCCTCAGCGTCCAAGGTGACGGTGGTGCCGGCGCGCTCGGCCGCAGCGCAGATCCGGGAGGCGTTGCGCAATGCCAGTGCCTCGTCGAGTCGCTGGCCGACAGCGGAGAGCTTGACGCTGACCTCGACCCGGTCGGCCAAACCGCCGGCTTTCACCCGCTCCAGCAGCTCGAGGTAGGCGTGGACGGTAGATTCCGCGCCGGCCACATCTTCGATGCCCTCCCCCAGGTGGTCCAGGGTCACGGCGAGACCGTTGGCCACCAGCGCGCTGGCCGCAGTGAGCGCCTGCTGCGGGCTTTCCCCGGCTACAAATCGGCGCACGACGTACCGGCTGACCGGCGCGGTGGCCACCAACCGCCGGACGGTCGGATTGCCGGCGGCGGCCAGGATCAGTGCGCGCAGCACGGATGCACGCTAGCGCGTGTCTGCGGGCGGCTCCGGACCGATCGCGGGGGCAGTCGCCGGGGCGCTCAGCGCGGCGACCTCGTCGCCCTCACGCTGTTCGACGGCCTCGCTCGGGGCCTGCGCTGCCTGGCGCTCGCCGCCATGCGCCAGCACCTCGCTGGTGTCCTGCTCTTCAGCGACACTGCGACGTTGCCGAGCGTCACGCACCGCGAACCGCACGGCCGCCGCGACGACGACGATACCGACGAGGATCTCGAGGATGATGACCATGTTCATGAAAAGCTTTCACACTCCTTGTGACTCACCAGTAGCGACCTACCCCGTTGCGGAGCAGCGCAACGATACGCCCATTCAGCCTATTGTCACGTTGTCGGGTCGCTCACAGACATATGCGCATGCCGTGTAGGGCGTCGGTCACCGACGGCCGGATTGCCGGCAGCAAGGCAGGATCAGTGCGCCCAGCAGGAGTGCAGGCGGCGCGCTACCTGTGCCGGGTTGAGATCATGCAGACAGCAGGCGCTGGAAGAACTCTCGATAACGCTGGAAGCGCACCCGCAAATCTTCGGTCGACGCCGTCTCGCTCGGGTGCCCACTTCCGACGTTCATGCGGATCTCGTCCAGCGTCCGATCGATCAGCACGCTGGCCTCGTGTACCGCGCGCTGCGGATCATCGACGAACGTTCCCTGCACGCGCTGCCATTCGTCACGTAGCCCGGCCACATCGTTGATCAACCCCACGTGCTGCGCGCCACCATCGCGGGCAGTGTCTTCGGCAGCGGCCGCCACCGGCTGCTCGACGTGGGCAGGCGCGCCGCTGGAGGCGGCCGGCTCTTGCTGCGCGGCGCCGCCGGGGTGGTCCAGACCCGGACTACCCGGATGACCGGTCTGCACCCCCACTGGCTGCTCATCGTCGAGGAAGCGACGCACCCGCGCACCCGGAGCCTGCGACCGGTCGTATTGCTCGTGGTGTTCCTGCGGCGTGTTCATCCAGAAGCCTCCGGCCGTGTTATCCCGGGTTATCGCGTGTTTGGCTTTCTCGACGTGTCTTGACGGCCATGCACGAGCTCCTCGAACAGCGCCCGGTAGTGAACGAACGCCTGCCGCAGTTCCTCGGTGTCCGAGGAGCCGGCCTCACCGTGATGGGCTTGACGGGCGGCATGCGCAGCCCGGTAGTGCTCGACAACCTGCGGGTGATCCGCGGCGACGAGCTCAGCGCGCTCACCGAAGTCCTCCACCGGGTAACCGCGATCGTGCATGACATCCGTCACGAGCCGGTCGGCTTCGTCCAGGGCAGCCCCGGGCCGATCGACGAACTGGGTCTGCACGGCTTCCCAGCGCCGGGTGTAGCGGTCGCGGGCCGCGGGCTCCAGCTGGCGGATGTCGAGCTGATCGCGTCGATCGGCGACCTTGCCCAAGTGCTGCAGGGCGTCGCGCTCGCTGCCGCGCGCCTGCACCTCCCGTTCGTACTCGGGTCCGAATCGCTCCTGCAGGCCGGCGCGCCGGCGCCGGCGAGTTTCCAATACCGCGAAGATCACAACCGCGGCCAGCACGATGATACCTATGATGATCACGAGGACGACGGTGTCCATGGCACGCCTCCACACCCGTTGAGTGGGCTATTTGTTACATACCCGGCTAGCGGGACAACCACCCATCGGTAACTCAATCGGCCTATCGCTGACTTATAGATGTAAGCGCGCAAAGTGCATGGCCTCGATGAGGGCGGCGCGGCGCTCCGCGCGGGTACGGGCTCGCCGGGTGCTGACCTCGAGCACGACGGTGCCGGTGAATCCACCATTCACCAGTGTCCGGCACACCTCAGCGCAAGGCTGGCTGCCCCGGCCAGGCACCAGATGCTCGTCACGGGAAGCACCGCTGCCATCAGCCAGGTGCAGATGCGCCAACCGTGACCCCATCCTTTGCGCCATCGCCACCGCATCTACTCGAGCGGTAGCGGTATGGGACAGGTCCAGCGTGTAGTGCGAATACCCGACATCCGTCGGGTCCGGTGATGGTAAGTAGCTGGATATCTCGAACCAGCCACGACGCACCGGGAACATGTTCTCCACCGCGATGGTGAGCCCGGATGAGGCTTCCAGTGTGGAGATCTGCTGTGCGAATCCGGTGGCGTAATGCCCCTGCCAACGAAACGGGGGGTGCACCACCACGACACCGGCATCCAACTCGATGGCCGCCGCAACGGTGCGCTCCAGCCGAGCCGCCGGATCTGCCGTCCACACCCGCTGAGTGATCAGTAAACAGGGGGCATGCAGAGCTAGCACGGGCATCCCGTGGTGGGCCCCTAACCTCGCGAGGGCGGCGACGTCCTGACTGGCCGGATCACCCCAGACCATCACCTCGACGCCGTCGTAGCCAAGCTCAGCGGCCAGTTCGAACGCCACGGCAACCGATTCGGGCCATACCGAGGCGGTGGACAGGGCCACCCGGATCGGGCCTGCCGGCGACACCGCCTATCGGCCACCGACAAGCAGCAACGCGGCCGGGGACACGGTGACGAACAAGCCGACAAGTACCGCGATCACCGTCGTCTGCAGGTCATCGGCACGCCGGACCCGGCGAACCACCCAGACCAGTCCGGTGATCACGGCCAGCGCCACGATCAGTGCCACCACCGGCATCCGTTGCCAGAGCCACTCGCAGATCAGCCACAGCGCCGCGCCACCGACGATACCGATCCCGATCTGAGCCACCATCACGGCCCACTCCCGCACCGGGGAGCCATATTCGGACTCCTCGCTGTGAACTTCATCGCTGTGAACTTCATCGCTGTGAGGTTCGTGGTTGGGAGCTTCGTGGTTGGCAGCTTCGTCGCCGTGCAGCTTGTCGCTGGAGGACTTGTTACGGCCGGGGTCGGCGTCGCGCGCTTCCTCGGTGGCTTTCCACGCCTGCCTGGGGGGTTCGTCGACCCGCCTGCCGTTCGCCTTCTGCGCGGGAATGGCACGCGTGGCATTACCCAGTCCGGCGGGGGGTTCGCCACCGCCGGGAGGGCGGCCAGACCAGGGAGCGGGGTCCGTGGGCGCCGGTGCGACTCGGGGGAACTGGACGGTGGCCGGATCACCGGACAGCACCGTCGCGCTGAGTGGGCTAAGGGAGCTAAGTGACCGGTGTCCGGCAATCACCGATGGGCGGCCCACCGCTGAGGTCCCTACCGCAGGGGTCCCCCCTGGGGGAGTTCGCACGGCGGTGCTTTGCACGGCCGGGGTCCGCACGGGTGTGGTGCGCACCGCCGGTGTCTCCACGGCCGGTGCCCACTGCCGGCCACCGCCACCGTTGCCGGATGACAGGGATGAATACCGCTGAGACGGTCCATGATGCCTGGATGGGGCGGCAAGAGGCGGCGCGCCGCCGCCAGGATCTGTCCGGGTGGTCCGGGTCGGTTCGACGGGGGGCTGGACAGCAGTGTCCACACCGACGCCGGTGTCGTCGGCGGCAGCTCGGCGGCGACGACGCCCGGTATTCGGGGTCGGCTCACCATAGCGAGCCACCAGCTCAGCCACGCTGAACTGGGCCCGCTCTTCAGGCTCGCTGCTGCGCCTCATCGTCTCTCACCGTGCCCCCGAGCCGCTGTTTCGTCCAGTACGTCGAGGTGGGCGGCGCCCCGGCTGCGCCGTCCGGTCGATTCCGTATCCAACCAATCCAGCTTTTGCAGAATCACACCTTCCCGCAACGCCCACGGGCATAGCGACAGCTCATCGACGTCCAGAGCGTGCATCGCGGCCTGGGCCACCAACCCTCCAGCGACGAGCTGATGGGACCGGCTGGCGCTGACACCCTCCAGTTCCGCCAGGTCGTCAGAGCTCATCCGGGAGATGAACGCGATCACTTGGCGTAGACCGGCATCGGTCAGCGTACGGTGGACCCGCAGCCCGGCTGACGAGGGGGCGGCACCGGTGAGCCGGGCCAGCGATCGAAAGGTCTTCGAGGTGCCCACCACTTGGTCTGGAGCGTCGGCCTTGCGCAGCTTGCGGGCTGGCTCCTCGAGCTGCTCGGCGATGTACTCGCGCAGGTTCGCCAGTTCGCGGCGACGGGGCGGATCGTGCGCCAGCCAGGACCGGGTGAGCCGGCCAGCGCCGAGCGGCAGTGATACCGCCACATCCGGCTCTTCGTCGATACCGCTGGCGATCTCCAGGGACCCGCCGCCGATGTCCAGCATGAGCACCCGACCAGCTGACCAGCCGCACCACCGGCGGACCGCAAGGAAGGTGAGGATGGCCTCCTGCTTACCAGAGAGCACCTCGAGCTCGATCCCGGTTTCGGCCTGCACCCGGGCGAGCACCGCACCGACGTTGGAGGCGTCGCGCACCGCCGAGGTGGCGAAGGCCATCAGGTCCGCGCAGCCCATCGCGGACGCCGAGTCGGCGGCGGCACGCACGGTGCGGATCAAGTGATCGGCACCCTCAGAGCTGATCTTTCCACGGGCGTCCATGTGCTCGGCCAGCCGCAACACCGACTTCTCCGAAATCATCGGCATCGGATGCCCGCCACGGTGCGCGTCCACCACCAGCAGGTGGACGGTGTTGGAACCCACATCGAGCACGCCGAGCCGCACGGCAGGTCAGGCTACCTGCCTTAGATGTCATCTGTCCCAAATGTCAGGAGTCGTACTTGTAACCCAGCCCGCGGACGGTCACCAGGTGCTGGGGCGACGACGGATCCCGCTCGATCTTGGACCGCAACCGCTTGACGTGTACATCGAGGGTCTTGGTGTCGCCGACATAGTCGGCTCCCCATACCCGGTCGATGAGCTGGCCACGGGTCAGCACCCGCCCTACGTTGCGCAGCAGGTACTCCAGCAGGTCGAACTCCTTGAGCGGCAACCCGATCTCCTGCCCGGCGACGGTGACGGTGTGCCGCTCAACATCCATCCGCACCGGACCAGCCTCAAGCACCGAAGGTCCGAGGGCACCATCCCCCTCGATGTCTCCACCGCGGCGTAACACCGCACGGATCCGGGCGATGAGCTCGCGAGCCGAGTACGGCTTGGTGATGTAGTCGTCGGCACCCAACTCCAGACCGACCACCTTGTCGATCTCGCTGTCCCGAGCAGTTACCATGATCACCGGTACGGCGGAGCGGGCCCGCAGTTGCTTGCAGACGTCGGTGCCGCTCATCCCGGGGAGCATCAGGTCGAGCAGCACGATGTCGGCACCGTTGCGATCGAACTCCTCCAGCGCCGCAGACCCGGTGGTGGCCACCGCTGTCGAGAAGCCCTCCTTTCGTAGCAGGAAGGCGAGCGGATCTGCGAAGGATTCCTCATCCTCGACGATCAGCACCCTGGTCACAGCGATCCTCCCACGTGTTCGGGTGTCGGCGGCGTGTGCGGTATGCGTTCCGCGCTTTGCGGATGCGCTGGCACCCGCAAGGTGAAGGTGGATCCAGTACCCGGCCTGCTCCACAGCTGTACGTCACCACCGTGATTGGCGGCGACGTGCTTGACGATCGCCAGGCCTAACCCGGTCCCACCGGTGGCCCGGCTGCGTGCCTGATCGATCCGGAAGAACCGCTCGAATACCCGTTCCTGGTGCTCAGCGGCAATCCCCAGGCCACGATCGGTGACGGCGATCTCCACGAAACCATCCGCCAGACGCCGGCTGACCGACACCGGGCTACCCGGCGGCGAGTAGGACACCGCGTTGTCGACCAGGTTGGACAGCGCGGTGACCAGCAACGTCGCGTCACCGTCGAGCAACAGCCCGCTCGGCGGGTCGACGGTGATCCTGATGTCAGCCGACTCCGCGGCCAACCGGCAGCGATCCAGTGCTTCACGCACCACCTCATCAACCTCGACGGTGGCCAACTCGGGGAGCCGCTCGGCGCCCTGCAGCCGGGACAGCGCAATCAGTTCAGTGACCAGCGCACCCAATCGGGTGGCCTCATTGATAATCTTGGTGCCGAACCGGCGCACCTCATGTGGGTCGTCGGTGGCGTCCAGGACTGCCTCGGCCAGCAACGCCATCGCCCCGACCGGTGTCTTCAACTCGTGGCTGACATTGGCCACGAAGTCCCGCCGGGTCGCTTCCAGCCGGACCGCGTCAGATTCGTCGGATGCGTCGATGACCGTGAATCCGTCACCCAGCGGCCGGACCTCGCCGAGCACCGCGGTTGGCCCCCGTCCGGCTCGGGTCCCCCGGTCCAGCGGGGAGAGATCAACCTGGACCACCTCACCGGTCGCGCGCACCTGCTCGGCGGCCTTGCCCGCGCGCTCGTCCGGGCGCGACCCGCGAACCAAGCCCAGTGCGACCGCGGCCGCGTTGGCGAGCACCACTTCACCGAAGCTGTTCAGCAGCACCACACCGTTGTGCGAGGACAGCACCACCCGCTGGACAAGGTCAGCGGCGGATCCGCCGTCCGGGGACCCTTGCCGCGCCGCTGTCTGGACGCGGCGGCCGATCAGGAACCCGAGGATTAGCCCGACCGTCAGCGCACCGATCGCGGCGAGCACGACGGCTGCGAGTGTCACGGGGCAATCGTAAGCACCGGACCCGGTGAAAGTTCTAGGTCTCGTCCACTGCCTGTGACCGGATCGACGGCTCCACGGCAAGTCTTCCCCCGCCGTTCACCATGGGTTCACCCCTTGGCGCCGTTGGGCGTCAGGCATTCTCTGGTCGCATCGGGCTCGAGGTAGATCCCGCCGCGAATGACCGGACGTAGCCGATCATTGAAGTCGTACCGCAGCGGGATGCCGGTCGGGACGGTGATTTCGGGGATGGTCCGGTCGTCGATCCCATCCAGATACTTGATCAGAGCGCGCAGCGAGTTGCCGTGCGCGACCACGAGCACGGTACGCCCGGTCCGCAGGTCGGGCACGATGGACGATTCCCAGTACGGCAGCATCCGGGCCACCACGTCGGCCAGGCACTCGGTCCTGGGAACGTCGATGCCGGCGTACCGGGGATCGCCGGCTTGGTCGAACTCACTGCCCGGTTCGATCGGTGGTGGCCGGACAGCGTACGACCGGCGCCACAGCGCGAACTGCGCGTCGCCGTATTCCGCACGGATCTGGGACTTGTCCTTGCCCTGTAACTCGCCGTAATGACGCTCGTTGAGCCGCCAGTCGCGGTGCACCGGAATCCAGTGCCGGTCGGCTGCGTCGAGCGCTAAGCAAGCGGTGCTGATTGCGCGGCGCAGCAACGAGGTGTGCAGCACGTCGGGCAGCAACCCGGCAGCGCGCATCAGTACGCCGGCTCGCGCCGCCTCACGCTCGCCCCGTATCGACAACGGCACGTCCACCCAGCCGGTGAACAGGTTTTTGGCGTTCCACTCGCTCTCGCCGTGGCGGAGCAGGACCAGGGTGCCCAGGCTCATGCTCCGCAGCCTGCCAGGTGCGGTGACGACGATCCGAAACGGCCCGCCTTTACCAAAGCAGGGCCAGGCTATAGCAGGCTTAATCCATCCCTATGGCCATCAATTCGTGTTAGCGAATAGCCCGAACGGCCGCTGGCCGTGACTACGATGTCACACATACATTAACACGTAACGACGGTGTTAACGACAACCCCTGCTGACACCCCACCGTCGTTGCAGGGAACCGCTGGCCACTCGCTTCCCCCGCCCCCCGGAAAGGCTGGTCGCACAGCGGTTCCCTGCCTTCGTGTGGTGTTCAAGAAACTGCGGCATCGCCGATATTGTGCGCTGCATTGTTGTGGCTCTGATCCTTGCCACGCGAGCAATCAGGCGCCGGTCAGCCTCACGACGTAGTCCCGAGTAAGGGTATGCGAGTCGGAATCCGTTCATCCGCCGGGAAGTCCGGGCGCTCTCGCCGGCAGATCAGACAAAGGCCAGCCAGCTCACCATCGGGCGTGGCGACCGCTGAAGGTGCCTGGCAGCCCGCCCTCGTGGAGGTATTTGGCTTCCTCGGCAACCTCCCGGGTCAGGCATGGCCACGACGCGGCGACGCCGTTGCTGTCGCGGCACGCCCAGCAGCGACCCTGCGGGTCGGGCACATGTGCGTTCAGCGCGCTGCGCCACATGTCCGGCAAGTCCGCCAGGATTGCTGCCATGCCCATGTCTATTTACCTCCCGGAGATCGAGCCACCTTACAACCGGCGAGTCCGGTCGCAGTTCATACCAGCGATTCCCACCGGCCGAAGCAGCCGATCGGGGGATGGCCTCACTGTGCAACCGACCGTATCCGGTGGGTGACTGCGCACTGGCTATTTCCTCCTCGACACTCCGGGGCGCGACACTCTGAACGCGACACGCCACTGCAGCAGCCGGACAGCGCAGCCCGGCGGCAGTGGATCAACGGTTGCCTGTATGTCGCTAACAGTGTCGCTGACGTTACAGGGCGTTTGACGTCAGCCTCATCAAGCCGTCCCCGAACGGCCGTCGGCAGCCCACCTCGGCGTCACCGGTCGGAAGCCACAGCACAGCCGGGGCTGTACGCCAATCGGGTTACGCTCAAATCGGGTACCGCGAAGGTCTTGAGATCCACGCCCGCGACTGAGAGTGTGTCACCGCTCTCCTTAGTCGGTTCCCAGGGAACCCGGCAGGTGAGCGCAACCCCGTGGTTCGTCCTCCCCCGTCGGACCGCGGCCCGCCAAGGATCCCTGGGGTGCCCCCCACCCAGGAGGGATCCACTACGCGGGACATCGTGGCGGGGCGACCCGTGTGTGCGACTCCCCCCCTCTCCCCGGGTCGCTCCGCCACAACAACCATTGGTTCAGCGCACCAGGTGCTCGAATGCGGAGAGGTTGACCAGGGACTCACCACGGGCCACCCGCCACGCCCATTCCCGCCGAATGGACGAGGCGAAGCCAAGCTCCAGCAATGTATTGAAGTCACCGTCGGCGGCCTCGGCCACCTGGCCCAGCACCCGGTCCAGCTCGTCAGTCGTCACCGCATGACGACCTAGCCGGCCAACGAGGTAGATGTCGCCGACCTTGTCCAAGGCGTAGTGCACGCCATACAGCCGGGCGTTGCGCCGTAGCAACCAGCGGTAGACATCTCCCTGCGCCTCGTCCGGACGCCGGCACACGAAGGCCTCTATCAGCACCCCGTGCTGGCCGACCAACACCCAGCAGCTGGTCTGCAACCTGTTGGTCCCCGGCAGGGTGAGCAGGAAGCTGCCCGGCTCGCGGTGTTCATGCTGCAGGCCAGCCTCGTTCAGCACCCCAGCGATGATCTGATCCAGCTCCGCCGGACGGCTCACACCGCCACCTCGCGCTGCAAGACCTCCACCCGGTAGGCCGCCGCAGCGTCGGCGTAGACCTGCAGCAACGACTCGGTGGTGCGTTCCCAGGAAAAGTGCCGGGCATGTCCGGTGGCACCAGCGGCCAGCTGCGCACGACGCACTGGGTGCAGCGCCACGGCGGACAGCGCATCAGCCCAGTCGACCGGTTGGTGGCTTGCCACCAGCTGACCGGACACCCCGTCGGCTACCGCTACCGGCAAGCCACCCACGTTGGCTGCGACCACCGGCGTGGCGCACGCCTGCGCCTCCAGCGCCACCAGACCGAAAGACTCGTTGTAGCTGGGCACCGCGACCACATCGGCAGCGCGGTACACGCTGACCAGCTCAGTACCACTTTGCGGTGGGATGAAGACCACCTGCTCAGTGATACCTGTTGCGGTGGCGAGCTGGTGCAGCACTGTTGGCTCGGCCAGCCCGCTACCCGATGGCCCGCCCACGACCAGCACCCGCAGCCGGTCACGCAGTACGGGGTCGCGGTGCAGCATCTCGGCGGCGGCGCGCAACAGCACATCCGGTGCCTTGAGCGGCTGGATACGACCGATGAAGGCGAGGACCACCGCGTCGAGCGGCAGGTTGAGTTCAGCCCGAGCGGCGTTGCGAGACCCCGGCGTGAAGCGCTCCAGATCGACTCCGGGCGGGATAGTGATGGTGCGAGCCGGATCGGCGCCGTAGAGGTCGATGAGCTGAGCGGTCTCGGCGGGGGTGTTCGCCACCAACCGGTCAGCCTCGATCACCACCTGCTGCTCGCCGATCACCCGGGTGTACGGCTCCGGAGTGTCGCCGTACGCCAGCGAGGCGTTCTTCACCTTGGCCAGGGTGTGCGCGGTATGCACCAGCGGCACCCCCCAGCGGTCCCGGGCCAGCCAGCCGACCTGACCCGAAAGCCAATAGTGCGAATGCACCACGTCGTAGTAACCCGGCTCGCGGCGCGCCTCCGCCCGCAGCACACCGGCGGTGAAGGCGCACAGCTGGGCGGGTAGGTCGTTTTTGGCCAGACCCTCGTAGGGCCCGGCGGTGATGTGCCGCACGGTGACGCCCGGCGCCAGCTCCACCACCGGCGCCAGCCCGGAGGAGGTAGCCCGGGTGAATACCTCCACCTCGACACCACGGCTGGCCATCCGGGTCGCGGTCTGCACGATGTAGACGTTCATCCCGCCAGCGTCGCCGGTGCCCGGCTGGTCCAGCGGAGAGGTGTGCACAGAGAGCACCGCAACACGCCGCAGCGCCGCCCCGATCCGGCAGATCACCCCGCCCATCTTGCCGTCATCGCCCACCGCACTCGCATTCAGCGGGCTGAGCGGGCTTATCAGCATCCTGTTTGGCACGCAGAGCCCAGCTGAATGCACTGCATGCGAGGTGGGCCTTAGGGTGCAGGAGTGGGCGAGGAGCGGGCGACGGCAGTTGTCACAGGGGCCAGCAGCGGGATCGGAGCGGCGACCGCCCGAGCACTGGCCGCGGACGGCTTTCACGTGGTACTCGGCGCGCGCCGGGTGCAACAGTGCCAGCAGATCGCTGACGAGATCGGCGGCACCGCATTGCCGCTGGATGTCCTCGATCCCGACTCGGTGGCCGCCTTCGCCGCGGCGGTACCCACGGCACGCGTGCTGGTGAACAACGCCGGGGGCGCCAAGGGGCTCGATCCGGTCCTGGAGGCCGATGAGGACCAGTGGCGCTGGATGTGGGAGGCCAACGTGCTCGGCACCCTACGGATGACCAAGGCTTTGCTGCCGAAGTTGATCGACTCCGGCGATGGCGTGCTGGTCACGGTCACCTCGATCGCCGCTTTAGCGGCCTACGACAACGGCTCGGGCTACACCTCGGCCAAACACGCGCAAGCCGCGGTGCACCGCACATTGCGCGGTGAGCACCTGGGGCAGCCGGTGCGGTTAATCGAGATCGCTCCCGGCATGGTGGAGACTGAGTTCTCCGTGGTGCGTTTCGGCGGTGACAAGCAGCGGGCCGATGACGTCTATGCCGGGCTGACCCCGCTGAGCGCGCACGACGTCGCCGAGGTCATCGCCTTCGCCGTGAGCCGCCCCTCACACGTCAACCTCGATCTCATCGTGGTCAAGCCGCGTGCCCAGCACTCCGCTATGCGTTACGCCCGCAGTCTGGATGCAGACAGCGACTCGATCGACGCGCGCCCACGGTAGCCTCCGCACCATGGCCAGCCGATTGCAACTGCGGCACCGCTACCCCGAGCCGCCTGAGCGCCTCCACGCGGTGCTGACCGACCCGGGGTACCTGCGTGACAAGCTGCGTGCGGTAGGCGGCTCCGGGGCCGAGTTAGTGTCACGGGAGCAGGACGGACGCGGCATCACCGTCGTGCTGCGCCAAGCTGTGCCCGACGACGCGCTACCGTCCTTCCTGCGTTCGGCGTTTTCCGGGGGTTTGACGATCCGCCGCACCGAGACCTGGACCAACTCCGGCGGCAGCGTGCACGCAGTGGTCGACGGGGCGCCGGGGACCATCACCGGGACGATGCGTCTGGAGCCAGAGCCCGCCGGGTGCGTGCTGGGCGCCGAGCTCACCGCCGAGGTCCCGTTGCCGCTGATCGGCGGCAAGGTGGAGAGAGTCATCACCGACAACATCGGCAAGCTGATGGAAGCCGAGCACCGGTTCACACTTCAGTGGCTGCGCGACACCGGGGCTTAGGCTGGCCAACCGTGGAGCTCGCCGAATATCAGTCCCGGATTGCGGCCGAGGCCGCCCTGCTACGGGCCGCCGCGCTTTCCGTCGACGCGAACACTCCGGTGCCGACCTGCCCAGGTTGGACCGCGCAACGGTTGGTGCAGCACGTCGGTCGGGTCTTCGACATGGCCATCAGGGTGCTCCAGACCGCTGACCCGAGGTCGCCACCGATTTGGGTGCAGCCACTGCCGGGCGACGTGTTCGCCGTCTTGGAAGACCGGTTGGGCCTCCTGCTCGACCTGCTCTCGACCATCGATCCCGCCACTCCGGTCTGGCACTGCTCTCCCACGGCACCGAAGACCGCGGCGTTCTGGTTTCGTCGGATCGCGCATGAGGTCACGGTGCACCGGATCGATGCGCAGTCCGCGGCGGGCATTGATTCGGTGGTAGCTCCGGATTTCGCCGCGGACGGCATCGATGAGGTGCTGACCCGGCTGATCGCGCGGCACACAGACACGTGGGCCGTCTCGAAGTTGGCCGGCACGGTGCTCTACCACGCCGCGGACGCCGGACGGGCCTGGGCTGTGCGCCTGGTACCGGGTCAGCTGCCCCAGACCGTGCCCGAGGCGGTGACCGAGCCGGACGCTTCGGTGATCGGGCTTGCCGACGCCCTCTACCGCGCCGCCTGGGGCCGCCCATCCGGTGCCCTGATCAGCGGCGACAGGGCCCTGGTGGACGCCACCCGGGCCGGCTGAGCCGGGCAGGGATGCCCGACACACCGCCCCGCGGGGCCCGACACACCGGCATGAGCGACGGACACGCCGGGAAGGGGTTAGCAAGTGTGTTCGTGGGAGGCGTGATCGTCGTGCTCGATCTGCAGGGTGCTGTGGGTGAGACCGAAATGCTGGCTGAGCTCGAGGGTGGCGGCGTCGAGCACCGAGGCTTCCCCGCAGTGCAGCGACCGGGCCTCATCGACCACCAGGTGCGCGGATAGCGCGTGCCGACCCGCTGTGATCGTCCACAGATGGAGGTCGTGCACGTCCTGCACACCCGGCACTGCGCACAGCACCCGGTGTACCTCTGCGGCGTCGACACCTCGCGGGACACCCTCTAGGAGCACGTGCGCCGCCTCGCGAAGCAGCGCCAGCGCTCGAGGCACGATCAGCGCGGCGATCACCAGTGAGGCAACCGGGTCGGCCTGGCGCCAGCCGGTGGTCAGCATCACCAGCGCGGCGCCGAGCACCGCCACCGAACCGAGAGCGTCACCCATCACCTCGAGCATCGCGCCGCGCAGGTTGAGGCTCCGCTGGTGACGTTCCTTTTGGCGAGATCCATTCGCGCCTCGGCCGCCCCGGGTGAGCACTGCCAGCGCGGCCAGATTGCCGACTAGACCGAGCGCCCCGAGCACCAACAATGGAACCCCGGGAACGGCCGGGGGAGCGCTCAACCGGGTGACCGCCTCCACCGCGACCACCCCCGCTACCACGAGTAGGACCAGCGCGTTGAGCGCCGCGGCAAGAACCTCGGCGCGGCCCAGCCCGTAAGTCCGCATCTGACTCGGCGGGCGCTGGGCCAGCATGGTGGCGATCAGCGCCACCGCCAGACCGAGCACGTCGGTGGCCAGATGTCCGGCATCAGCGAGCAGGGCGAGCGAGCCGGTCAAGGCGGTGCCCACGACTTCGACCAGCAGCACCACAGACGTAATCGCCAGCGCCCAGCCGAGCCGGCGACGGTCCGACGGTGCGGCACCGTGGCCAGGCCCATGGCCGTGCCCGTGGTCGCCCATGCGCCTCACCATACATGCATGCTTACGCATGAGTTATGCGAAGCATAATATTTACTGAACCGGGCGTCCCAGACCCTCGACGATCTCGGCACCCGTCAGCGCGGCCAGTACCTCGCCCGGCAACAGAAGCTTGCTGCGCCGCAGGCCCGATCCCACAACCACCTGATCGGCAGCAACCACCGCAGCATCCAGCAGTACCGGCCACCCGGCGGGCAATCCTAGCGGGGTGATCCCGCCATATTCCATCAAGGTCAACTCCACGACTTCGTCCCGCGTGGCGAAGGACGCTTTGCGCACGTCCAGCCACCGCCGGACCACGCCGTTGACATCAGCCCGGGTGGTGGCGAGCACTACACATCCGGCCCAGCGCTGCACACCAGCACGCTTGCCGGTAACCACTACACAGTTGGCGCTGGCGTGCACCGGCACCTCGTAGTACTGGCACAACGCAGCAGTGTCGGCCAGCGCCGGATCGATTTCCGCGACGGTGCAGCGCGCTGCCTGCTGACCAGGCAGCGCGGTCAGCGCGGCAGCAACCGGCTCGGCGAGCAGCTCGGGAGCATCCAGAGCGGGCCGAACATCGAGCCGCCCAGCTGTCCGGCCCACAACCATCCGACCCCCTGGAGCTGGCACAGCCCATGTCACCAGCGCGGCCCGCGCTGTACCTCGGTCACCGCGGGTTTGACATCCACGAGATAGACCAGCACGGCCACCAGCCCGAGCAGCCAGAAAAACAGCCAGGCGGCCGGGTTGAACAGGATGAGAACGGCGGTGCCGCCGCCGGTGATACCCAACCACGCGGGCTTGGTCAGTTTGTCCGTTGAGGTGTAGGCATCGGCTCGCTGGAGGGCCGCGTGAATGAACGCGAAGAGCCCCACCGGGATTGCGAGCCCATAGAGAATCAAGAAGACCCAGAGGTCCAGCGACTGCAGCAGCACCCGCCCAGGATACGCAGACAACTACCGGCTCGAAGAATCCGAACTCCCAAGCGGCCACCGGCTTCGCCCGACATGCAGACACCGGGGCTATGTGGGCGTTGGTGACCCCCGATATGTCTCCATGCCGGGCGAGGGGGACGGGGAGGATCAGAGCAGGAGTTGGGAGATGGTGTGGATGGCCAGGCCGGCAAGGGCGCCGACCACGGTGCCGTTGATCCGGATGAACTGTAGATCCCGCCCGACTTGCAGCTCCACCTTGCGGGCGGTCTCCTCGGCGTCCCAGCGCTGCACCGTGTCGGTGATCAGGGTGGTGATCTCCCCACGGTAGTTGGACACCACGTAGCTCGCCACACCTTCCAGCCAGGTATCCACCTTGGACTGTAGCTCGGCGTCTGAGGACAGTCGCAAGCCCAGGGCGAGCAACGCGTCGCGCACCCGCCGCCGCAGCTCCGACGACGGGTCCTCGGCGGCCTCGAGGAGCATCTTCTTCGCCGTACCCCACGCCGACCCGACCAAGGTCTGAACCTCAGGGTGCGCCAGCACCTGCTGCTTGACCACTTCAGCGCGCGCGATCGTCACCGGATCCGTGCGCAGGTCCTGGGCGAACTCGATCAAAAAGGTGTCCACCGTCTTGCGTATGGCGTGGTCGGGATCGCTGTGCACCGCCCAGGCGAACGCCAGCACCTCGGAGTACAGCTTGTCCGCGACCAGTTCATCGACGAACTTCGGCGACCACCCAGGCAACCGCTGGCTGACTACCCGCAACACCGCGCCGTGGTTGTCGCGTACCCACTCGTAGGCCCGCTCGGCGACCAGATCGACGAGTTTGTGGTGCTCCCCGTCGGCGAGCAGCTGACCGAGCAGCCGACCTAGTGGCGGCCCCCAGGGCTGCTCGACAAGCCGCTTGACGACCGCGTTCTCCAGCACCGCTTGGACGTCATCGTCGCGCAGTACGGTGACCGCGGCGCGCACCGCGGTGGACAGTTCCGCGGTGACCCGCTCGGCGTGGCGGGGCTGTGCCAGCCACCGACCGAACCGAGCACTGACCCCGACCCGTCGCAGCTTGTCGATCACCACCTCTTCGGCGAGAAAGTTGACACCCACGAAATCACCCAGGTTGCCTCCCAGCGCGTCCTTCTTGCGGGGGATGATCGCCGTGTGCGGGATCGGCAACCCGAGCGGGTGGCGGAACAGCGCGGTGACGGCAAACCAGTCGGCCAGTGCACCGACCATGCTGGCCTCGGCCATCGCCCGGACATACCCGATCCACGTCGCGCCGCCGGGTTGCTCGTAGAGCCGCGCCACCACGTACACCACCGCGGCACCCAGCAGGAAGCCCAGCGCGACCGCCTTCATCCGGCGGAGGTCCCGCTGTTTTTCCTGCTCGTTTATCGTCAACTCCACGCTGCCGATTGTGCCTGCCTCCGCGCGCTATGGCCCGGCAGGATAAGAGCTGTGCGAACTCACGGACTGGTCCCCCGGCTGCAGCCGTTCACATCGACGATCTTCGCGGAGATGACCGCGCTGGCGCTGCGCACCAGCGCGGTGAACCTCGGCCAGGGTTTCCCGGACACCGATGGCCCGGCCGGCATGCTCGAGGTCGCCCGCTCGGCGATCGCCAGCGGGTGCAACCAGTACCCGCCCGGATCGGGGATTCCCGAGTTGCGCAGCGCGATCGCCGAGCATCAAGCAGTGCATTACGGCCTCATGCACGATCCGGACACTGAGGTGCTGGTCACCGTCGGCGCCACCGAAGCGATCAGCGCCGCGCTGCTGGCTCTGGTGCATCCGGGCGACGAGGTGCTGCTCATCGAGCCGTACTACGACTCCTACGCCGCCGCGATCGCGCTGGCTGGCGCGACCCGCCGGAGCGTGCCGCTGGTCGCCGACGGTGACCGGTTCGCCCTGGATCCGGACGCGCTGGCCGAGGCGATCACACCCGCTACCCGAGCGCTGATCCTCAACAGCCCGCACAACCCCACCGGCACGGTGCTGCACCGCGCCGAGGTCGAGGCACTGGCGGCCCTGGCCACTGAACACGACCTGGTGGTGATCACCGACGAGGTGTACGAGCACCTGGTCTTCGACGGTGCACAGCACCTCCCGATCTCGACCTTGCCGGGGATGGCGCAACGCACGCTGTCCATTTCCAGTGCCGGCAAGACATTCAGTGTCACCGGCTGGAAGATCGGCTGGGTGTGCGGGCCGGCGCATCTGGTGGCCGCGGTGCGGGCGACCAAGCAGTTCCTCACTTTCGTCGGCGGGGCGCCATTTCAGCCCGCGGTGGCCCACGCCCTGGGCGCCGAGCAGCAGTGGGTTGCGGCGCATCGCGCGGCGTTACAGGCCAAGCAGCACCGGCTGGCCGCGGGGCTGAGTGCGGCCGGGTTCGGCGTGCACCGCAGCGAGGGCACCTACTTCGTCTGTGCGGACGTCCGACCGCTCGGTTACTCCGACGGCCTCCAGTTCTGCCGTCAGCTGCCTGACCGGGCCGGAGTGGTGGCAGTGCCGGTGCAGGCATTCGTCGATGACCCAGCGCCGTGGCGGCACCTGGTGCGCTTCGCGTTCTGCAAACGCGACGAGGTGCTCGATGAGGCAATCGCCCGCCTCGCCTCGGCGCGCCTGTCTCAGCCGCCAAATCGGTGACGATCGCTACAGATTCCCATATACCGGTCACAGCGTGTAGTGTGAGACAGCGATTGTCCGAGTGACGGAGTTCCGAGTGACGGAGTCTAGACTTCTCGCCCGGCTGGAGATCAGGACGTTGGCGCGGCAAGCCGGCGCAGGGCCGGTCCCGCGGAAGGGTTGAGGGGGAACCGGTGGCCGCCATCCCCGACGCAGGTGGCGCACGGTGTGCGCCTCGCGGGGTGCTGCGTGCACTGCCATGGGCTGCACTGCTGCGGGTCGCTGTTCTCGGGGGGCTGGTCATCGTGGGGTGGCTGCTGGGATCCGGAATAGGGCAGGCACAGGAAGAACTGGCTCCCCAGGACTTGGGACAGCAGGACAACATAGTCCAGTTGGCCGGATTCCCGTTACCGGATAACGACTCCCAAGGTCCGCTCGGTGCGGCACCCACGGTGAAGTCGGCGGTCAAGGGCGTGGTGCATGCCGTGCCGGTACCGCGGCTTCCCATCCAGCAGGTCCCCGTGCTGGCTCCCGTGCTCGCCCCGGTGTCGACGCTGGCTGCCCAGGCCACGGTGATCCGGCCGCACACCCAGTCACAGCCGACGACCAAGCAGGTAATGGTCGTGCCACCGCCGGCCGCGCCAGCTGAGCCGACAGTCCGGGCAGCGACCGTCGTCACCCCCGCCCCGGTGCACACGGTGCACAGCGCCTCACCCGCGGCTGCGGCCTGCATCGCCGCTCATCCGGTTGCCGACCCGTTAGCGGACCAGGTCGCCGATCCATCGGTAGCGAAATTCTCAGCACTGGGCAACGACCCAGCGGCCCCGGCTCCCGTGAGTCCATTCGGAACAACCACCGCGCCGTGCCCATCCGGTAGCACCGGAAGTGGGGGCGCCGCTAGCAGTGCCCAACCCGTCACCATGACTGACGGAGTATCCGGGATGGACCCGGCTTCGACGTATTGCATGCGGTGCGCTGACCTCAGCGGCATGCCGCTGGCGGCCGCTCAGCGGCCCTCCACGTCACCAGACTGACTGTCACGACC
>JALZDU010000525.1 GCA_030862405.1 Actinomycetota bacterium
GAACAAGACCGGTGCGTCGTGTGTCGCTAGCATGGGTCAATGCTCATACCTCAAGCATACCTGAGGTCAAGCGACGTACCTGAGTTCACGGTTACGGCCGCCGCACCAGCCAACGAGGCGCGGAGGCCGAACGTCAGGAGCGGGGCAGATGCTGTTCAAGGATGAGCAGAGAGTTCCCGCAGCTCAGTCAGAAGGGTGGGGGTTCGTCCGGATCGGGTGGTTGGGAGTGGTAGACGTGCCGGGTGGGGGTGGTCCAGGTGGTGGTGCCGTCGGGGTGTTGGGTGACTGACCAGCCGGGGGTCTGTTTGACCTGATGGTGGCCCCGGCATCGGGGGCCGAGATTGAAACCACTGGTCGGGCCGGTGTCGTCTACCGGGTTGTAGGGAATGCAGTGGTCGAGGTCGCAGCGATGCGCGGGCACCCGGCAGCCGGGGAATTGGCAGGTTTGGTCTCGGGTGATGACCAGCCCGGCCAGGTGTGCGGGTGGTCGGTAGCGGGTGGTGCCGTAGTCCAGCGGGCGGCCTGAGTCCGGGTCGGTGAGGATGCACCGCCAGGTGCCTCCGGCGGCGAGGTCGCGGGCGACTGCGGCCGGGATGGGTCCGTAGCCGGCGATCTCCCCGGCCTGGTCATCGGTCCCGAGCAGTGCGGTGTAGGGGATGGTGACTCGCACGTCCACGCCGGCGCGGCGGCGACACCGCCCGCAGTCGCAGCGGCAGCCTGCGGGGCTGGCGACCGATGTGGTCGGGCGGTGGCCACTCCAAGCGCTTGTATCGAACACACGTTCGATTATATGCCTGATTAAGCGGGCAGGCAAAGACGCCAAGCAGCTTTCGGGACCGCCCGCAACAGGCGGGATGAAAGCCACCCGAAGAAAGTTGGCTAGTCAGCGGACCTGCTGGTTCAGTGCAGACCCGTGCTCCGGAGGCAGCGCGTAGGCGACCTGGCCGTGCAGCTCCCGTTCCACTTCGGTGAAGTCCCGCGGGTGTCCGCCTGCTCAGCGCGGACGATCGGTGCATCGTGGGTGTGGGCCAGCACGCCGGCGTCCACCATCCGGCCATCTCGACGGCACCATCGGTGTGGTCGTCGTCGCAATGCGTGCGGGCAAGCCGATCGAGTCCATGGTCTCCAGGTCCAGATTGGCTAGGGCCGTACGGGCTCCGGAGCCAAGCCACCAACCCAGGGACCGATGAATTCCCCGTCTCACCAGGGTCTGAGAAGTGACGCCCCGATCGCCGGCCATGCCCGGCCCGTACCAGGCTAGGCCAGGAAGGAACGATCAGATGACTACTGTGGACAGCTCCAGCGCCGTCCGGACCGCCGGCGTCACGACGGTCATGCGTGATCTCGTACTCCTCCTAGCTCGCGTCGGGCTTGGTTTGATGATGATCGCGCACGCCAAGGTCGAGTACGACTACGGCGGCAGCCTGAGCGGGGTGGTGGACGCATTCGATCAGTCCGGTGTACCGCTGCCCGCGATCGCAGGCCCGGCCAACCTGTTCGGAGAGTTGATCGGAGGTGCCCTGCTGATCCTCGGTTTCGGGGTGCCGGTGATCGGCGTCCTGATGGCGGTGAACATGGTGGGTGCCTGGATTTTCGTTCATACGAGCGGCCTCTTCGCTTTTGACCGCAATGGTCCCGAGCTGGTCATCGCACTTGGCCTGCTGAGCCTCGTCCTCGCCGTGACCGGTTCGGGGCGGTTCGGGCTTGACCACCTGGTCGCAGGCCGTGCTCGCCGGAACACGAAGGTGAGAAAGCGGGACCGATAAGCACTGGCATCGCCGACGAGCATGCCCGCGGCTCGCCGCGCTCGTCCTCTGCGCCGTTGCGCTCCTCGCCGCGTACAGGCCGATCGCTGCCGCGCTCAGGCTTCGGTACCGAACAGGGAAATGATCACGCGCTGCGCCGAGCACTTTATTGGGGAGTCTGCGGTCAAGGCTAGACAGCCGGATACGGTCTGAGAGGATCCGGTTGGCACTGGCTGGCTTTACCACGCGTCGCCCCCAAAATTTTTAGGTCGGCGTGTGATCGGCCCAGTAGGCCTCGAGTCGGTCGGCTAAGTCCTTCGGGCGGCTGAGGGCGACGAGATGCCCGCCGAGCATCTCGTCGGGTGTGATGCCTAGACGGTCTCGGGCGACCCGGCGTTGGAACTCCACGGGGAAGAAGCGGTCGTCGCGGCCCTGGAGAAACCTTGTGGGAACCCTGGGCCACCGGCGGAGTGGCCACGGCTGGGCGAACGGTGTTCCGGACTGCACTGGCTCTCCCCGCGCCATCGCCTCTGCTGTCACATCGGGTGGGACGTCGTGGAAGAAGGCGTCGAGCAGGTCTTCATCGTCGGTGAGCGTCCTGCCGTCGCGAGCAGCTTGCTCTGCTCTGGCCTGGGCATGCCCTGTGTTGGCCCACCAGTCGCCGGGCGACTCGCCCGGTGCGGGAATCATGGCGTTGAGCAGCACGAGCAGAGTCACCGGCACCCGCTCACACACCAGTGGGGCGGTGAACCCCGCCAACGACTGGGCGACTACGGCGACGTCGGTGCGGTCTCCGATGGCGTCGACCACGGTGTCGGCGTATTCGGTCAATCCAGCCGAATCATCAGCAGCCGGCAGGTCGACGGCCACGACGTCGTGGCCACGCACCTGCAGCTCAGCGACCAGCAGGTGCCAGTACCAGGCGACGCCTCCAGCACCGGGAATCAATACGTAGCTCGTCACAGGTACCTCCTCGCCAGCGCCAGTGGCCGGTGCAACGCGGCAGCCGAGAGGAAACTCTCGGCCGCACTCACGATGTCTATGACTGCTGGCGCCCCTCGGAATCATCGGGGGGCAGTTGCAGCCTTATCAAGCACGTAAGCGCCACCGGCCGCCCGCCTGCGCTGTAACCACTACTCCAACGCCAATGGAGCACCCAGCGCAGTTGCCAACGCTCCGGGTCACGCGCGGAGGTGCGGTTGGCGCCGCGGTGGTCACCCCGATGCCACGCGTGAGTTCCTGGCCAACGCGCAGCAGCAGGACGGCTGGGGCTCGCGTCATTGCTGCAGAACCAGCAAGGCTCCGGCATCCCGTAGAGCTGACTTGACGCAGCATGAGAGGCGATGACCGACCTCAAATCGTCGCGGTGGCGCGTCCGTACAGCACCAGTGCCCAGGTGAGGCAACCGAATGCAGCAGTGAACGCGATCGCGCGGGCAACGTTCCAACGCACCCAGCTTGGCTCGAACTGTGCCCGCACCGCCGCGAGGTCGGCAACCTGCGTGGGGTCGCCGGCTGCGGCGAGCGCGTCGTTGAGCGGTACGTTCACCACGATAGTGATCACGAATGCCACCGCGGACAGGATGAATGCGGCCACGATCCAGAGCAGCACCGGCCGGCTGCCTGCCCCCAGCTGCAGTAGCCCGGCCAGCGCGGTCACCAGGGGTGCGCCGAGGAAGGTGGCGAAGAACCAGCTGTTGAGGATCGCCACGTTGATCTGTTGCATGCCGCTGACGAAGGTGCGGTCCTCCGTGCGACTCAGACCGGGCATCACCGAGCAGGCGTAGGAGTAGAACAGCCCGGCCAGCAGGCCCATGGCTACGGTGGCTGCGACCAGCGTCGCGCCCCGAGCCAGCTCCAACATGTCATCCTCCTCACTCGTCCAGACGCAGGTGGTGGCGGCGGTCCGCGCAGAGTCTTGCATCGATGAAACCATGACGCTGACGAGACGAACCATCGTCGAAAAGCTCGGCTTCATATCTGTTCGTCTACGGTGACACAGGTGGACGCGCTGGCGGGTCTGTTGGACGGGCCGCGAGCTCGGGGGGTCGGCACAGCACGCCATTCGCGCTCAGCGGCGTTCAAACGGGTACGCACAATCAGCCTGCGCGAGCACCGCGGCCTGGTCGCGGGTGCCTGTGTCAGGACGGTAGCGGCGCGCTCGCGAGCCGCTCGGGCCGGATCTTCTGACACCGATACCAGACGGTCGATACCAGGTCACTGACATCCCACGACCCGATGCAACTGCCGTTGCGCTATGAGGAGATCTTGGCCGTTGGCATGCCTAGCATCCGTTTGGCAAGTACTCGAGCTCGGCGTTCGAGAATCGTCACAGGGATATTCTCAAATCGATACTCGAGGAAATGCATAGGCTGGGCCCCGAACTTGGACTTGAAGCGCCCGAGCCCTTGAGAAGCTGATCGCTGCATATCGTACTGCAGACATCCTCTCCGACACGCGGTTTCGATCGCGACTCGATGAAGCAACTCGTTCGCGCCCGTTCCTGTTGCACGCTCTATGTCCATCGCACCGCGCCAGTAGGTTGCAACGACGCCATGCGTCAGAACGATCGTCCCGGCCAAGGGCTTCCTACCGAGCCATGCGATATATACCTCGCATGCCTCACCCAGAAGGTCCGCTACGATTCGGAACTTGCGGAATGGCTCACGCCTCGACGCAAGTAAGCGAGCAACGACCAGCGGGTCACGCCGAGCTTTAGCCCAGCGGTCAACTGACATACGATAAAGAGCGTCAAACACCGGAAGTAGCCGCCCAGTTGTGTCAGATTCTATTGTAATCCCTAGACGCTCGGCTTTTCGGACGGCAGTGCGCACGACACCCCCGAAGCGCCTTCTCCAAACGTTTTCGAAGCTACCGGAAAGATCCAGCATGTGCGTCGTGCGAGTTTCCCGGACGACATCTGCGGGAACAATCGCTTCCCATAGCTGGGTGTCAGCCATCCGAGGCGCAGGAACGCTGGTTCTCAGTGCGTTGCAGGTTTGCAAGTCCTTAGTAAGTTCGATGATGTCGTGGGGAATAATACGACCCTCAGTAGCGAGCAAACCGCAGGAGCCCCAGGGACCAGGCCAGGACGATTGGGCTTTCAGTTGCATCGGGAGCCTGCGGCCTCGCACGAGTGGCAAAACAATAAGACGGCCGTCAGGCGATTCATATGACCGCGTAACGTCCTCAAGGCCTTCGGAACGGCAGATGCAGTCGCACCAGATCGGTGTCTGCAGAATACTTACATTAGGGTCCGTGCGTACGACGGCCTCCCATCTTTCCCTGCTTTCAGCCCCTGTCGCAACAAGTCGAATACTTCCGGTCAGCTCACCAGGCACCTCGGCTCCTTCTCGGCTCGACCCCACCGCTCCCTCGGGAATCCCCCAGGCACGTGGGCCAGGGGAGTTCGCGTCCGAGCTAGGATCCTTGGCGGTCCTGGGAGTTTTCTTGGAACTACCGGTATATGAGCGGCAGGGCGAGCCGAATGCTAGCTCCTGGACCTGGGCTGGCCGCAGCGGCCACGGTCCCGCCGTGACGCGCAACAACCTCGCCGACCAGCGCGAGACCGATACCGTAGCGCGACGGTCGTCGGGCAGGTCCCGGGCGACAGGTCATTCGAGTCGTTGACCCGGACGATGTCGGCGAGAAGTGCGTGCTGGGTGGCGTCCTGCGTCCAGACAACTCGACCAGGGCGGCCACCGTCAGCGCGGCCACGATGCAGCAGCCCCAGCGCCGCCAACGCCCCCAAACGTAGCGCAGTACGCCTCCGGATCATCCTCGACGGGCAGCAACCGGATGGGACGGCAGCATTGCGATGGCACCGCACTATTCTGGTGAAGCCCGGCTGCCGGGCCACCGTGCCGTTGCCACGCACACGGTCACGCTTCTTGGCCGACCGCTGCGCCGAGCCTGAATCTCGAGACTCAGGGCTAGTGTTCGGGCAATGAGCGAAGGTTGCTCGGCGCGTTCGCGCCGTCACGGTGGGGAGCTGAGTTCCAACGCCCTCGAAGGGCAGGTCGACAGCGAGCGCCGCCCATTGGCTAACGGCTATGGTTCGGCCGACAGCGAGGAGGCCCGCTCGGAGGCGCTGGCCGGTGGGCCCGCCGATGTTGCGCGTGCGTCCGCCACCGCGGGCGGCACGATCACAGTGGCCGCCTGGACGCTGATCAGCCGGATCACGGGGCTGCTACGGGTGGTCGTCATCGGCGCCGTCCTGGGCCCCACCTTCTTCGCCAATGCGTTCCTGTCCGCCAACACCGTGCCGAACCTGCTCTTCGCAGCGATGGCTGGGCCGGTCCTGGCGCTGGTGCTCGTACCGGCGCTCACCCGTGCGCTCACCGAGCGCGGCCTAGCCGATTCCCGCCGGCTGCTCGGCAGGGTCACGGGTTATCTGTTGTTCTGGGCGTCGATCCTGGCCGGCGCCATCGCGGTGGCGTCGCCGCTGGTGGCGCTGGCGGTCACCGCAGGTATTCCGGACGATGCCACTCGCTGGCGGGCATGGCAGCTGACCATCCTGATCGTGCTATTCGTGGCGCCGCAGGTGCTTTGCTACACCCTGGCCTCGGTCGGGGCCGCCGTGCAACAAACCAGGGGTCGGTTCGCGTTGGCGTCTGCGGCGCCAGCGGTGGAGAACCTCGGCATGATCACGATGATGGGCGTGGTCGCGTTGTGGTACCGGCCCGGGGTGGATGTACCGGACGTCCCACTTGCCATGGTGCTCGTGCTCGGCGTGGGTTCCACGTTGTCTGTCGCGGCCCACGCGGCCGTCCAGCTCTTCGGGGCCTACCGGGTCGGGCTGCCGATTCGGCCGCGAGGCGGCTGGTCGACCGAGCCGGATGCCCGCGAGGTCAGCCAGCGGCTGCGCCACTCGGTAGCCGTGGCGGCCTTCCCTGTGTCGTCCATGTTCGCCATGCTGGCCGTCGCGGCGACGGTGCCCGGTGGAGTTTTCGTGTTCCAGGCCGCCCTGTCGGTGTACTCCGTGATCGGCGCGCTCGGCGCCAAAGCGGTTACCGTGGCCGCGTTGCCCGGGATGAGCGCGGCGGCCAGGGATGGCGTAGCCGGTCCGCTCGGCGCGGCGTGGCGGCAAGCGCTGAACTACACCGTGACGGCCAGCCTGCCCGCCATGTGCCTGCTGCTCGCCTTCGCCGGTCCGGTGGCGTCCACCCTGGCCAACGGCGAGCTGCACGACCCTACGATTGTGAGCTGGCTGACCGCCTGCCTCACGGTGCTCGCTGTCTCGCAGTTCGCCAATGCGGGCTACGAGGTGGCCCGGCAGACCCTGTTCGCCCGATTGGACACTAAGGGGCCACGCCGTGCCAGCAGCGCCATGATGGCGGTCCGCATCGTAGTCGCGCTCAGTGCGCTGCTGTTGCTGGCGGACGGCGACCGGTTGGTCGGGCTGTGCTGTGCGGTGCTGCTCGGCGATGTGACGGCAGCCGTGATTGGACTGTCCATGGTGCGCGCCGCGATCCGCCCGGAGCGGATGGTCGACCCGCGCAGGCTGGCCGTCATTGGGGCGTCCACCTTGGCGATGCTGCCGGCGTCCATGCTCGGCTCATGGATGGTCGGGCACGTGGTGCAGGCTCGGGTGCCGCAGGTGATGACGGGCCTGCTCATGGGTTCGGTGGCGCTAGTCTGCTTCGGTCTGGTGTTTGCGCTGCTCACCGGCAAGTTGCCGACGTTCATCGCCAGGGCGCGGTCCCGGCTACCGGGTTGAGGCCAGGCCGGTTAGGGGGCCCTTCGCGGCGCGGTGCCGGGCGCAGTGGCTCGCCGCCGGCCGGCTGGGCGATGGACGAGACCGCCGCCGGCACCCGAAGCGGATAGGGTGCACAGACGCACGTTTGCTCGCAGCGCGTCTGCTTGCGCCCGTCGGCGCCTGTGGATCATCGGGAGCGGATGCGCCAGAACGTTCCCGCGGCGCCGCGAATGGTGAGGGCCAGCGGCTGCCAGGTTCGCGGAGCTGGAGAGCCGTTTCGACGCTCGGCTGGGCGTATACGCGGTGGACAGCGGAACAGAGCGGAAGCTGTCCCACAGAGCGGACGAGCGTTTCCCGATGTGCTCGACGTTCAAAGGTGCTGGCCGCGCCGCATGCTCGATCGCAACTCGACGGCGCATCTCGATCTTCGTGTACGTTACCGCGCGGCCGATGTCGTGCCCTTCTCTCCGATCACCGAATCCCATGTCAACGACGGGCTGACCATAGGCGAGCTGTGCGACGCCGCCATCGTTACAGCGACAACACCGCCGGGAACCTACTGCTCGACGATCTGGGCGGGTCCGGTGAGATCACCACGTTCGCCCGTTCCCTCGGCGACCGCGTGACCCGACTAGACCGCCGCGAGCCGGAGCTGGACAGCGCCGTACCCGGAGACGACCGGGACACGACCAGCCCCCGCGCTATCGCCGCTGGTTACCGCGAGCTCGTGCTCGGCTGCCGGCTCGACGAGGTGGATCGCGCGCTGCTCACCGGCTGGCTCGTCGAGAATACGACGGGTGACACGCGCATCCGGGCGGACTCCCAGCGGGCTGGCGGGTCGGTGACAAGACCGGCGCCGGCAATTACGGCGTGGTCAATGACGTCGCGATTGCCTGGCTTCTGGACGCAGCGCCGATCGTGCTTGCTGTGCTGTCCGCACGCCCGACCGTGGACGCGAAGGGTGACAACCTGCTAATCGCCCAGGCAGCTACCGTGATCGCCGATGAACTCAGGCGAGCAAGCTGACAGCGCTTCGAGGGTCGGCACGCGCGAAGCCTGGTGTGATAGAGAACAACGTCTCAACCGGGCCAACCCACACCCCCGCGTGGGAAGACCAGAGCGGCACCGGCGCGCGATATCCTCGGGCTGCCCGAGGCGCCCTACAGCTCCACCGCACAGTGAACCGCTATTGGCACGATTGGCACGATGCTCGCATGGAGTTACGCCGTGCCGAGGACCACGACTGGGAACGGATCTGGCCGATCTGGCACGAGGTGGTTGCGGCTGGCGAGACGTACCCCTGGGCCCGGGACACGCCGAAGGAGCAGGCCCGGAAGTTATGGATGCTGCCTTCACCGGCCGAGGTGTGGGTGGCCACGTCCGGGCCTGAGATCGTCGGCACCGCGCTGCTCAAGCAAAACCAGCCCGGTCTCGGATCGCACATCGCCAACGCGGGCTTCATGGTTGCGGCAAGCATGATCGGACATGGCGTCGGGCGCCGCCTAGGCGAGCACATCCTGGCGCGGGCACGAGCGCTGGGCTACCTCGGCATGCAGTTCAACGCGGTGGTGGCGACCAATGAGCGTTCGATCGCGCTGTGGCGCTCGCTTGGCTTCTCGATCATCGGAACGGTGCCGCGGGCGTTTCGACACTCTCGCCATGGACTCGTCGGCCTGCACGTCATGTATCGCGCGCTCGATTGAGACGCCGGGGCGCAATCAGAACCCCTCGATCAGTAGGCGCACAAACTCGGGGTTGTTGAGTGCGCCGGGGCGTCGCGATCGGACGGTCTCAATGGCTTCGGTGGCGCTCATCCCGTCGCGCATGAGAGCCGCGGCGGACAGCAGGCCCGAGCGGTTGATGCCTCCTGCGCAGTGGATGAGTACTCGCTTGCGGGCTCGCCGCAGGTCGTTGACCAGGTCAGCCAGCGCGACGAGGATCGCTCGCTCCGGCGCCGGGCCGTCCTCGATCAGCCAGTGCACATAGAAGGCGATCCCGTCCAGCGGGGGCGCGGAGCCGTCGAGGTCAATGACTGCGTCCCAGTGCTCACCGCGCTGCGGGCTGCCGGACTGCCAAACTCCGGGCACGATCTCCCCAGCCGGCCAGGCCGGCGCCAGATCAGCCAGCGATGCTGAGTCAGCCATCTTCGGTGAAGGTTTGTCCACTCGTCACCCTTACCACTGCGACAGCGCTTGGGGGAGACGGCTCGATATGCCAAGGGCTCGCGAGCCCGGTATCTAGGTGGATCTGGTCATAAGCCGGCATCCTGGTTGGGCTGTGGGCGGAGGTCGCTCGCGGCGCCGCGAACCGCAGGATCTGACGCTGCCGGCTTCGTCGACCGAGCGGCCGGATGCTGTCGGCTACTTGCTCACCGCCGACGCGTACCTGCATCCCGGGGCGAGCTGCGTGCACGATGACTGCTTGCGCTGGAGGCTTATCGGGGAGCGCTGATCGTGGCCAGCACGGCTTCACGTTCTTGCGCCCATCCGGCCCACCCGGTGGGTCCGGCTCGACGGGCCAGCGCCTGCTACCGCCGTGTATGAGCTGACTGTGGTTGAGTGACCCGGGGCGGTCATGTCTACGTCTCGGACTTCGGCTCGAGTTCGGGTTTTGTCTCAGGTTCGGCCTTGGGATTCGGTCCGGGTTCAGACGTTGGCTTCGGCTTCGGCTCGTGCTTTGCTTCGGTATTCGGTTTTGATTCGTGCTTGGGCTCGAGCTGTGGTTTTGGCTCCGGTCTGGATTCGGGCTTGGGCTCGGGCCTCAACTCCGGCTCGGGCTTCGGCTCGTACCTTGGCTTGGGCTTCGACCCGCGCTCGATCTGTGTTTCGGGCTGATGCCGCGGTTCAGGCCTCGGTGGTTGCTCGACGATCGTGATGCGTAAAGGCTGAAATCCTGGCCACGGCCTGCCCTGATAGATCGGTTGTGCGCTCAGTCGGATCATAGGCGTCAGCGGATTGCCGCAAGCACAGCGAACCCTCGAAACACCTTTAGCGTCGATGAGTACGGCGGTGCCATTTTGAAGCACGGCCTGTACGGCGGTGGCCTTACCGTCCCTGAATTGGTAGTTGGTGACCCTGAGGTCCTCCGTGAGGACGCGAGGCGTCAGCTCAAGGATGTAAGCAGGGATTTGCTGAGTCCCGATCTCGCCACCACCGCTCCACGTCAGTGTGGGATCAGAGTTAAGGGCTTGCGCCCACGCGCTCGCCTTTTCTGGATTAGCATCAAGGTAGGCGGCAAGTTTCCCTGGATCGCAGGTTCCAACGTTGTCAGTGCCTGGAGACATCGGAGTAGTCCCACCTCCTGGGGTTACTTCTCCGCCTACTGCTTCGGGAGTGTCCGGCGACAGTGGCACGAACGGGTTTGCCCCGACGCCCTCGGCCGTCTCAAGATAGACCTGGCCATTGGCTGATTCGGTGTGCTGGCGTATCACAAGGACAGTCAACAATACGACGCTCAACAGAACGGCGATAAACGACGCCGCCAAGGCTCTGTTCGAACTTAACCAGCGAACGTTCATCGAAGAATCTTTCCTTCGCGCGACGTGACCATGGTGATACGACGCCACCGACCCGTGTCGCGCTGGAGTGCTCTTTTCACAGAGGTCTCCTCCTCACTCAAGGCGTCCGTGGCGGTCTTACCTGGCTGCGTGAGGTCTGCCCCGGATGATTTACCGGAAGGAGCACCGGCGTGGCCTGTATCGTGGGTTAACGGAGTTGATTCCGGCGGCGACACTTCCGTCTCGCCAGGTTTCGGCTCCCACCTCAAGCGTTCAAGCCCTCTCTGAAGTGTGAGTACTGCCGTTGTGCGGCGCATGAACGGTCCCCCATGTCGAACAAGCTGTGACTTACACCCCCGGCTGGGTGCATTGTGTGACGCCCTCACCACGTCACCGTTGATGCGATCAGCTGTGTCGGCTGTCGCTTCCTCTCTCGTCCAACCGCTCGTCTGCGTTAGGGTGCCGCTACGCAGAGTTGAAAATTAACCCAAACGGAGCAGCGCATTGCGGCTGTTGGCTGCTTGCCGGATTCGCCGCGGCCCTGCCGGCTTCTTAATGCGTGTACCCGCGATCAACGAGGAGCTGATAGCAGGCCATCGCCGATCGTCGCGGCCTGATGGTCCTGGCCATCAAGCTACGGATCGCCGCTCGGCTCGCAATCGCCCTTGCCACGGCCGCGCTGACCACGCCACGGAGCTGCTCGTCCTGCCGTTGTGAGACGAGACGATGGCCAGGCACGTTCGGTCTTGAATGGCACGTGCGCCACCACAGGCTGACTCACCGCGCACCTGGGCGCGACGCGCCGATCGGAATCTATTGCGGAATCTGCGGCCAACGCTAGACAGCGGATACTGTCCGAGGATGGATCCGGTGCGTAACCCGTTCGCCCCCGGCGCCGGCCAGCGACCACCCGAGCTGACCGGACGGGACCGGGAGCTGGGCGCGTTCGAGGTGGTGCTGGAGCGAGTGGCCCGCGGCCGCTCGGAACGTTCCTTGGTGCTGACCGGCTTGCGTGGGGTGGGCAAGACGGTGCTACTCGGTGAGCTCCGGTCGATGGCACTGCGCCGGGGATGGGGCGCCGGCAAGGTCGAGGCTCGCCCCGACGGTGGGTTACGCCGCCCGTTGTCGGCGGCACTGCACCGGGCGGTGCGTGATCTGGCGCTGCGCCATCGGGCCCCGGACCGGGTCGAGGAAGTACTCGGGGTGCTCAAGGCTTTCGCCCTGCGCGCCGCGCCGGAAGGCGCCAAGCTGCGGGACCGCTGGCAGCCGGGCATCGATGCACCGGTCATAGCCGGCCGCGCCGACTCCGGGGATATCGAGATCGACCTGGTGGAGCTTTTCACCGAGGTCGCCGAGCTGGCTGCCGACGTCGGCACCGGGGTGGCGCTGCTGATCGATGAGATGCAGGATGTGGCGCCCGACGACGTCTCCGCACTGTGCGCTGCATGTCACGAGCTGTCCCAGTCCGGGGCGCCGCTGGTGGTGGTCGGAGCGGGGTTGCCGCACCTGCCTGCGGTGCTCAGTGCGTCGAAGTCCTATTCCGAGCGGCTGTTCCGTTACCTGCGGATCGATCGGCTGGACCGCTCCGACGCCGACCGCGCTGTCGTCGCGCCGATCGAGCGGGAGGGTGCCGCAATCACTCCCGACGCGCTGGACAAGTTGTTCGAGACCTCAGGGGGTTATCCCTACTTCGTGCAGGCATACGGCAAGGCTGCATGGGACGCGGCCCCGGCGTCGCCGATCGGGATTCTCGACGTGCAGGTGGCTGCTCCCGAGGCCGAAGGCGAGCTCGCCGTGGGTTTCTTCGGATCCCGGTTCGAACGGGCCACCCCGGCTGAGCGGGAGTACCTGCAGTCGATGGCTGAACTCACCGGTGGCCGCGACGAGCCGGTGGGCACCACCCAGGTGGCCGGCCAGCTCGGGCGCCGGGCCTCGTCGCTGTCCCCGGCGCGGGACAGCCTGCTCAAGAAAGGGCTGGTCTACTCCGGGGAACGCGGGCAGATCGCGTTCACCGTCCCGCACTTCGGGCGCTTCCTACTCGGGAGGCCAGCCATGTGAACCCCCCAGATGGGTGAAACAACCACCCGCCGGCAAGGGCTTGTAACGGCGCCACCGCATACAGCGATGACACAGTTAGCCCCGTGATGCTGTTGGACCCCCGACCCGGCAGCCTCACGGGGCATTCCTCTGTCATGCCGATGTCACGACGCTGGCGGCACCACGGGCCGCACCGGGCAGCTCCGAAGGGGGCACTACCCTCGTCGCCGTGTCCGACAGCAAGCTCGAGATCCAGATGCTCCACGACCGCGTGATGGTGCGCCTCGTGGGCGAGGAGGGCGAGCGCCGGAGCAGCGGCGGCATCGTCATCCCGGCGACGGCGCAGGTGGCCAAGCGGTTGTCCTGGGGTGAGGTGTACGGGATCGGTAGCCACGTCCGTACCGTCCAGGTGGGCGACCGGGTGCTGTTCAACCCCGAAGATCAGTTCGAGTTCGAGGTGCGCGGGCGCGCTTACCTGGTGGTGCGGGAACGTGATCTGCAAGCCGTTGCCAGCGAGCGCACCGAACATGGAACCGGCCTCTACTTGTGACGTCAACATGACGGAGGCCGGTTGCAGCCAGAGTGCCGGCTCCTCTACGGGACCGGCTCGTCTACGGGAAGGAGGTGCGGTGCCTGAGACGCCAGCAAAGTCCGCGACATGGTCGTGGTTCGGCGGGTCGACCGAAGGCGGCGACACCGCCGAGATCCCGCAGACCGCTGAGACAGTGGACTTCGAGACAGTGGATTCTGGCTCAAGGAATACTGACTCGAGCAACGCTGAGGCAGGAAACTTCGCTGCCTATCCGGACCTCCCAGCACAAACAGAAGGGACACCACCGCTCCCACCGTGGGATGACCAGCCGAGCACCCGCGGGCGGCCTCTGCACTGGGGTGGGATCGCCGCGGCTGTAGTGCTCGGCCTGCTCGTGCTCATCTACGGGATCGATCTAGCGATGTCCCGGGGTGACGTGCCACGCGGCGTCATCGTCGCGGGTGTCGATGTGGGGGGGATGCAGCAGGCCGCAGCCGAGCAGCGGCTGCGTGAGCAGTTGGAGCCACGGCTGAACCACCCGGTCACGCTGCGGGCGGGTGACGTTGAGACCATCCTCGACCCGGTACGCGCGGGTCTCAGCCTGGACTGGCCCGGCACGCTCGCTCAGGCGGGTGCACAGTCCCTCAACCCGTGGACCCGCCTTGCCTCGACCTGGCGGACCCACGAGGTCGCCGTGGTGACCAAGGGCAATCAGGAAGCCCTGACCGCGGCGCTGGAAGGATTGCGAGCACAGATCGACCGGGAGCCGGTTGAGGGCACCATCCGCTTCGAAGGCGCGCGGCCGATCCCGGTCGACCCCAAACCTGGGCAGCGGCTGGATGTGCCTGCTGCCAGCAACGTGGTGCTGGGCATCTGGGTCCACGGTGGCACGGTGGTGGTTCCGGTCGCGACCCTGCCGGTGAGCACTACCTCCGAAGGAATCCAGGAAGCGCTGCGCGACGTCGTCGAGCCTGCGGTGTCCGGACCCGTCAACGTCACCGGCGACGGCAAGGACGCCGTGCTCAAACCGGAAGTGATCGCGACGGCGCTGCGATTCGCCCCGGACGGCGAGGGTGGCTTGACCACCACCATCGACGAACCCACAGTGATCGCGGCACTTGAGCCTCAGCTCGCGTCGACGCTGCGACCGGGCAAGGACGCCGAGATCATTCTCCAGAACGGCTTGCCGGTGGTCCTGCCTTCTCTCGACGGCCGCGGTATCGACTGGCCGGCCAGCTTGCGTCCACTGTTCGACGTGCTGCAGATCTCCGGGCGTGAACGGACCATGGCGGCCAGCTACGTCAGCCTGCCCCCGAAGCTGAGCACCGAGCAGGCCAATGCGTTGGGGATTACCACCCAGATCAGCACCTTCACCACCAGCGGGTTCGCCCCGGATTCCGGGCAGAACATCCGCCGGGTCGCCGAGGAGGTCAACGGCGCCATAGTGCGGCCGGGGGAGACGTTCAGCCTCAACAAGTACACCGGTCCGCGTAATGCAGCCGCGGGATACGTCGAGGCCGGCATCATCGACCACGGCCGTCCTGGGCGGGGTATCGGCGGTGGCATTTCCCAGTTCGCCACCACGATCTACAACGCGGCGTACTTCGCGGGCATGACCGATATCGAGCACAAGGAGCACAGCTACTACATCAGCCGCTACCCCGCGGCCCGCGAGGCGACTGTGTTCGAGGGCGCTATCGACGTCAAGTTCCGCGACGACTCGCCCACGGGAGTCCTCATCCAAACCGCCTGGACCCCGACCTCGATCACCGTGACGTTCTGGGGCACCAAACACGTTGATGTCGAGTCGATCACCGGACCGCGCACCGACGTCACCGAGCCGACTACTCAGACCGTCTACGGCCAGCCGTGCAAGAACAGCAAGGGCTCGCAAGGTTTCACGGTGACCGATACCCGGGTGGTCCGCGACGCCAATACCAAGGCCGAGATCAGCCGCAAAACCCGCAAGGTCGTCTACGAACCCGCCCCCCACGTCGTCTGCGCCTGATCTCCATCGCTGAATGGGCCGAAGAAAGCTAGAAGGCGGCTTCGGGGACGTCCATGAGGGCGTTATCGGTAGCCTCGACGATGGCGCGGCGGGCGGTTAGTTCGGGGAGTATGTTGCGGGCGAAGAAATTCGTCACCGCGACCTTGCCCTGGTAAAAGGCCTGATCCTTGGCGGTCACCTTGCCGTCCAGGGCGGCCAGGGCCACCTCAGCCTGGCGCAACAGCAGCCAGCCGATCAGGACGTCGCCGGTGCTCATCAAAAACCGCACGGTCTGCTGGGCAACCTTGTAGATGTTACGCGGATCCTGCTGGGCCGACATCACGAAGCCGATCATGGCGCTCAGCATGGCCTGCAGGTCACCCAGCGCGGTGGCCAGTAACGCCCGTTCCTCTTTGAGCCGGCCAGTATCGCTACTGTCCCCCGCGGCGTCCAGGAACTTCTGGATCTCGCTGTTCAGGTGCCCGATCGCCTGACCCCGGTCCCGGACGATCTTGCGGAAGAAGAAGTCCTGGGACTGGATGGCTGTGGTGCCTTCGTACAGGCTGTCGATCTTGGCGTCCCGGATGTACTGCTCGATGGGGTAGTCCTGTAGGAAACCGGACCCGCCCAGGGTCTGCAGCGACAGCGTGAGCATCTCGTAGGCCCGCTCGGAGCCGACACCCTTGACGACGGGCAACAGCAGATCATTGACCCGCGCGGCTCGCTCGGCGTCCTCGCCACCGAGTTCGACCGTGTCCTGGTACGTCGCGGTGTAGAGGTACAGCGCCCGCAGGCCCTCGGCGTAGGCCTTCTGCAGCATGAGCATCCGGCGGACGTCGGGGTGGTGGGTGATGGTGACCCGCGGCGCACTCTTGTCCCGCATCTGGGTGATATCGGCGCCCTGCACCCGCTGCTTGGCGTACTCCAGCGCGTTGAGGTACCCGGTGGACAGCGTCGCGATGGCCTTGGTGCCGACCATCATCCGGGCGTACTCGATCACCTGGAACATCTGCGCGATGCCGTTGTGCACGTCCCCCAGCAGCCAGCCGACCGCGGGCGTCCCGTTCCCGCCGAAAGCGAGCTCGCAGGTGGTGGAGACCTTGATACCCATCTTGTGCTCGACGCCGGTGACGAAGACGCCATTGCGGTCACCGAGTTCGCCCGTATTGGTGTCGAAGCGGTACTTCGGGACCAGGAACAGCGACAGGCCCTTGGTGCCAGGTACCGGGTCGACCCCAGGTCTTTGCGGCCTGGCGAGCACCATGTGCATGATGTTCTCGGTCAGGTCGTGCTCGGCCGAGGTGATGAAGCGCTTCACGCCCTCGATGTGCCAGGAGCCATCGGGCTGCGGGATGGCCTTGGTCCGCGCGGCACCCACATCGGAGCCCGCGTCGGGCTCGGTGAGTACCATGGTGGCGGCCCAACCTCGATCGATCATGAATTGGGCCCAACGCTGCTGTTCCGTGGTGCCCTCGTTATGTATCACGCGCGCCATGTTGGGGCCGCCGGAGTACATGAACGCAGCCGGGTTCGCGCCCAGCATCAGTTCCGAACCGGCCCAGCGCAGCGTGGGCGGTGCACCGTAGCCGCCCAGCTCGGTGGGCAGGTCCAGCCGGTACCACTCGCTGTCCCAGAGCGCATGGAAGGACTTCTTGAACGCCGCAGGGAGCTCGACGGTGTGGGAGTCGGGATCAAACACCGGCGGGTTGCGGTCGGAGACGGCGAAGGACTCCGCCAGCGGCCCGCGGGCCAGCCGGTCAATCTCGGCGAGTACGTCGTGCGCAGTGTCGAGGTCCATCTCCGCGAACGGACCGACGCCCATCTGGTCCTGAATCCGGAACACCTCGAAGAGGTTGAACTCCAGGTCGCGGAGATTGCTCTTGTAGTGACCCATGTCTCGCTCCGAAGCAGTCGGGTGCGCTTGCTACTCGTCGGTAACCACAGCATATTACCGGGTAGTAACGTCCTGCAACTCGCGTCCCAGAGCCGGTGGGCTGGCTCACACTGCCAACAACAGAGAGCCCCGCCACAGGTCGGGGGCGGGGCCGCGTGGGACTCTCTGTCCCGTTGTCGTCATGCTCCGAGCCGGTGTTACCTCAGCAGTTTCCCCCGAAGTTAGGTAGGCTACCGATTTGCGCAACGCTACCGCCTCGGCGCGGTGGGTGATGCCCGAATCGGTACCGCCACGGGTGCGGTGTTCCATTCCCGAGTATCAGGATCGGCCTTTCCTGGGAGGATTCGATGCCTGACGCGATGAGCTTCTCCAAGCTCGGCGGTCAACACGTTGAGCTACTGCCGGCCCGTGCCGTCCTGTCATTGTTCAGCGTGAGAGACTAAGGCGCGCTGCCAAGTGGAGCTTGTTCGGCGTGGCTCAGTATGGCTATACCTCCAATGAGACCTGTGCCAGTGCCAGCGGCGGCTCCAATGGCAGCTACGGCGAAGCCAGCTATTTGCTACTGGGCCAAGGTGGTGTGAACCGGCTCAGCGGTTCCGGCTTGCTCGCCCGCCCCAGGATAGACCGCTGATAACTACCGAGAGTCCGGGCGGCGGGCCTGACGACTTTCGTAGGCCTCCCAGGCGCGCCGGCGCGCCTCGTTGGCGCGGCGTTGTGCGTCCTCGCGTACCAGCTGCTCCTGCTCTGGGGTGGCGTAGCCCTCGGCGACCGCCACCTCCGCAGCAACCCAGCGCTCGTGGTCCTCGTCACGGTGGCCCTGCTCGGAGCCCGGATCGGCGTGATGCCGGTGCCGGTAGTACGGGTTGTCTGCCGACAAGCCACCGCTGAAGCGACCGTAGGCGCCGAGGAAGAGCAGCAGCATTCCGGCGATGAAGCTGAAGATCACATTCGACATCCGGAACGCCAGCAGGTTGAGATTGGTGTCCAGCACGGCGAGATTGACCAGACCGGAGAGCAGGAAGAGCAGGCCCACAACCACCGTGATGGTCGAGGAGCTCCGGCCGCCGCGCAAGGCAGCGCCGATGAGGACCCCGCCGACGAGGAGCGAGATCACCGAAAGCAAGCCGTTGGACGCCAAGCCCAGCACGGTCGGCCCCTGCACCGCGAGAAACTCCAGCCGGTTGGCGACACCAAGGGCCCCGAATACGCACAACCCGAAACCGAGCACCGCTGCGCCGATACGGTGCACGAGGTCTAGCCGGCGCCCTGACGGGGTGCTCGACACCTTTCAATGGTACTGCCTATCGAGTCTGTGTGGTCAGAAAGGATTCTTATCTTGATCTTGAAAGCCCGGCCGGGAGGAGTCGTCGATCTCGACAGCGGGAACGTCGGCGGGTGTGGTGTTGGCTTTGACGGTGCAACCGGTCGAGCCGTCGCTGATAGCGATTCCGCGCTTTAGGCTGGGGCCGGAGAGCCTGTTCTTGTGAATGTCGGCGTTGGGCCAGCGCCGTAGGCTCACGGCCTGGTCACCGGTGACTGCGCAGGTGTTACCGGTGAACGTGATCGACCGGGCGTCGCGGGGGGCGTCACCGTTGCCACTCTCATCGCCGGTGGCAATCAGGCAGTGCCCGTCGACGTTTCCGCAGGCGTTACCCAAGATCACAACATCGAATGTGGGTGGGCGACCGGTGTCAAAGGTCTGGAAGCAGGCGGGCGGTGGGGTTGTTGGATCGCCATTGCCGGAAATGTCCTGAATGGTGTTACTGAGGACTCGGTGACCGTTGCCGAAAAAGCGGACCCCAATGGCGCTGCCCTCGGCACCGGCCACCGTCGCGCTCACGACGTTGGACCGAACGGTGATTCGCTGGCCGCCGATGGAGATGCCGGTGGCGGCGGCATGGTGCACGGCGTTGGACTCGATGGTGGAGTCGATACAGGAAGCGCAGACGATCCCGTTTCGTTGAGTATCGCGGACCGTGTTCTTCTGCGCGATGATCCCGGTTCCCGACAGGAGCAGTTCGCCACCGCCGGCGATCGTGAAGCCTTGAATGAGGACGTAGTCGGCGATGATCTGGACTTCGTGGACCGTGCTGCCGTCAGAGACGAGACGGATCGGCGCGTCGGCGGTACCCGATCTGGTCATCATCAGGGCTGCGCCAGCGAGGTCAGCACCGCTGAAACAAAGGGTATTTCCTGGTGAAGCGGCAGCTAGCGCAGCATGTACCTCGTCGGCTCGGGTAATCGTGCGGGTGCAGCCGGTCTGCGTCGCGCTGCCCTGGCCCGCGGCGGTGAAAGCAGCGACGAGGGTGACCAGCCCGAGCAGCGTGATAGACCGGATCGACACCGAGCGAACCACTCTCGTCACCGATACCGCCCCAGTACCAAGACAGCGACTTTCATCGTGGCGAGGGTAACGCTCAGTAGACGCAATTGTCACTTAGCGTACAGGCGCGCCGATTCACGAGTTGGACGTGCAGGATGAATCCTTACCGACCCGACAGTGTCGAGAGGAGAAGGTCAGGGATGGCGCAACACATCGGCGCGTGCGCTGGGGTCGATGTCGGGGGCACGTTCACCGATGTCGTCGTGCACGCCGCCGGTCAGCGGCCCAGGGCGGTGAAGGTACCGACCACTCCGGACAACCAGGCCGTGGGCGTCGAGCGAGGAGTGACACAAAGCCGGGCTGAGACTGCGCCCAGCCAGCACATGGCGCAGTTGCGACTCCTGCCGCACGGCACCACGACGGCCACCAATGCGGTCCTGGAACGCAAGATCGCCCGGACTGTCCTGGTGACCACCGACGGGTTCGCCGACGTGCTGCAGATCGCCCGGCAGGACCGGCCCGCGCTCTATGACCTGACGGTGACTCGCCCCGAACCGCTGGTGCCGCATGACCGGGTGGTGACCGTGATCGAGCGGACCAGCCCGGATGGCGAGGTGGTCATCGCGCTGACCGGCGAGGAGATCGAGCGAGTCGTGCGCCGGGTGGAATGCCTGAAGCCGGAGTCGGTGGCGATCAGCCTGCTGTTCAGCTACGCCGGCGATGAGCACGAGCGGCGGCTGGCCGAAGCCTTGGCCAGGCTCCAGGTGCCGATCACCCGATCCAGCGCGTTGCTGCCGGAGTTCCGCGAGTTCGAGCGGGCGTCGACGTGCGTGCTCAATGCCGCGATCGAGCCGGTGATGCGTCGCTACCTGTCCAACCTGACCGACCGGCTCCCCGGGCCGACGATCACTGTGATGACCTCGGGTGGCGGCACCGCCGGCGTTGACTTTGTGGCGGGGGCCCCGGTGCACACGTTGCTGTCCGGGCCCGCCGCGGGTGTGGTGGCCGCGGGTGCGGTGGCGCGTGGCGCCGGTTTCGCCGACGCGATCGCCCTGGACATGGGCGGCACGTCCACCGACGTCTGCCTGATCAGGGCCGGCCAGCCCGAGGTGTCAACGTCGGCGCAGATCGCCGGGTTGCCGTTTCGCACCCCGGCGGTCGGGATCCACACGGTGGGCGCCGGGGGTGGATCGATCGCTTGGGTCGACGCCGGAGGCGCCCTGCGGGTCGGTCCAGGATCGGCCGGTGCCGAGCCTGGCCCAGCCTGCTACGGGCTGGGTGGCACCGAGCCGACGGTGACCGATGCACATTGCGTGCTGGGCCACCTCGATCCGGATCGCCCACTCGGCGGAGGTCTGCGACTGGATATCAACGCTGCCGCGGACGCTATCGCTGCGCTACCGGAGTCCGCCGGGGCAGCGCCCGGGATCCTGGCGGTGGTGCGGGCCACGATGGCTCGCGCGCTGCGCAAGGTCAGCACCGAGCGTGGCGTCGACCCGGCCGGCTTGGCGCTGGTCGCTTACGGTGGCGCCGGCCCGCTGCACGCGACCTCGCTGGCCCGCGAGCTGCGCTGCCGTGCGGTGGTGGTGCCGCCGGCACCCGGAGTGCTCAGCGCGCTGGGGCTGCTGCTGGCGCCGGCTCGCTACGAGGCGTCGCGGACGGTGATGGCGCCGGTCGAGGAGGATCTCACCGGCGCCTGGGCGGCACTGGAGGATCAGGCCCGCCAGGAGCTGCACCGCCAGGGCGTGACGGGTGAGATCACCGTGTCCCGGGTTGCCGATGCTCGATATGCCGGCCAGTCCCACGAGCTGCGGATCACCGCTGCGGCTGATGCGGATCTGGCCGAGCTGCTCCACCGCGCACACCAGCAGGCATACGGCTACGCGATGCCTGAGGAGCGGGTGCTGGTCGTCACGCTGCGGGTGGTGGCGCGCGGTGAGCCGGTCCTGTCGCAGCCACCGGGGGACTGGGATCAAGGCCAGCCGACTCCGGAGCGGTCTCGCGAAATCGGTATCGGTGACCAGACCGTCAAGGCCCGAGTGGTCTCCCGAGCGGCGCTGGCCACTGGGGACGAGGTCAGCGGCCCGGCTCTGATCGAGCAGTCCGACACCACCACATTGCTCGCCGCCGACGAGGTCGGCGTGCTTGACGACGCCGGCAACCTGGTGGTGCACCTGCATGGCTGAGTTGTCTGGCGTCGAGCTTGAGGTGTTCCGCCACGCGCTGGCCGGGGTCGCCGAGGAGATGGGTGTGGCCCTGCGGCGCGCGGCGTACTCCCCGAACATCAAGGAACGAGCCGATTGCTCGGCCGCGGTTTTCGACCCCGACGGGCACATGGTCGCCCAAGCTGAGCACATCCCGGTGCACCTGGGCGCCATGCCGGCCAGCGTCCGCGCGGTGCTCGACACCTACGGTGCGCTGCAACCTGGGCAGCAGGTCTGCGTCAACGACCCGTACCTTGGTGGAACCCACCTGCCGGACCTCACCATCGTCGCCGCCGTCGGAGCTGCTGGCGGCTCCCAGCGCGACACTGTGTTGCTCGGCTATGTGGCCAATCGTGCGCACCACGCCGACGTCGGCGGAGCAGCACCGGGGTCCATGCCCGCCACCGCTACCGAGATCGCCATGGAGGGCGTCCGGATACCGCCCATCCTGATCGCCGACGCCGGCGGGGAACGTGACGACGTGGTACGGCTTATCGCCGCGAACTCGCGGACGCCCAGGGAGCGCCGGGGTGATCTGCGGGCCCAGTTCGCGGCCAACCATGTCGGCGCCCTGCGACTGCGCGAACTTGCCAGCAGGATGGGGACGACCCGGCTGCACGAGGCGATGGCGGCCGTGTGCGACTACTCCGACCGGCGAGTCCGGATCGCCGTGGCGGAGATTCCGGATGGGAGCTACCGCAACTCCGACGTCCTGGAGATCGGGGCCGGGGTGACCATCCGCGCCGCGGTGACCGTCGCCGGCGATGAGGTGTCGATCGACTTCGAGGGCACCGATCCTCAGATTCCGGTGAACCTCAACGCGGTCTTTGCTGTGACGCTGTCGTCGGCGATGTTCGTGTTCCGGATGCTGACCGACCCCGACGCACCGCCCAATGCCGGTTGTTACCGATCGCTGCACGTGCGTGCACCGGAAGGCTCCGTCGTGCACGCGACGTTTCCGGCACCGACGGCCGCGGGCAACGTCGAGACCAGTCAGCGAATCGTCGACGTCCTGCTCGGCTGCTTCGCCCAGGCGATTCCGGACCGGGTACCGGCGGCCAGCCAGGGCACGATGAACAACCTGCTCATCGGTTCCGGCGGGGATCATCCGTTCAGCTATTACGAGACGCTGGGCGGCGGCGAGGGCGGCACGCCCGGCCGTCCTGGCATGTCCGGGATCCACACCGGGATGACCAACACGCGAAACACCCCCGCCGAAGCGATGGAGCTGGACTACCCGCTGCGGGTGTGGCGCTACGAGCTGCGGTCGCACTCAGGTGGTGCGGGGGCGCATCCCGGTGGGGACGGTTTGATCAGGGAGGTCGAGGTGCTGGCCGACTGCACGCTGACCGTGCAGTCCGAACGCCGGGAACGCCCGCCGTGGGGCCTGCGTGGTGGCCATCCCGGTGCAGTGGGTCGTAACGTCTTGCGCCGGGCTGACGGGACCGAGGAAGAACTGCCCGGCAAAGGCACCTGGCAGCTGCGCCGCGGCGACCGGGTGCGCATCGAAACACCGGGCGGCGGGGGTTGGGGGAGCCCGGCATAGCGAACGGCCTCGTACCATTTATTCCATGCCGCCTGATCACGTCGTCGTCGCGTCGACCACGGACAGCGAACGCGCTGCTCGTGCGCTGGCTGCCGGGGTCATCGAGGCCAGGCTTGGCGCGTGCGCGCAGATCGTCGGGCCGATCACCAGCGTGTACCGCTGGGAGGGCAGCGTAAAGACGGATCAGGAGTGGCGGGTCGAGATCAAGACCGCCACCGATCAGGTCGCCGCGCTGACCGAGCACATCAAGGCCAACCACAGTTACGACGTGCCCGAGATCGTCGTGACTCCGATTACCGGTGGCAGCACCGCATATCTGTCATGGCTGGTAGACGAAACTCGCAGTTAAAAACGGTATTGTGGTCCACTAACCTGTGGAGTTCGGTTTGCGCTGATGTGCAGTGGCTCGCGGGTGGGCTGCGGTCTCGAATGGAGGCGGCTGCCTGGACGGTTCCTCGTCTACGGCCCTCGGTGATTGACCTGGATCTCGAGATGGCTGCGTCGGGATACGTGGCAACCTGCCCACGTTCTCCGGGTCCGTACTCGCCGCATCGTCGCTGGTACGGAGGGTTGAGGGCGCCGTCTGTAGGTATCGACGAGCCTGGTGACCACCTCGCCGCGCAGCTGCGTAGGCAACATTGACCAATTCATTGCAACCTGACTATGATCTAAGTCACAGCTAGACAGACCTGTCTGTGCCTGTCTCCGCCAGCCAGCTGGCTGGGTCTGCGGCAGCCACTCCCGCGGCGTAGGCGTTATTCGCGACCGAAAGGAGTTATAGCAGCAATATTACCGGTCCACCTACTCAAATCAATTAGAGAGGAAGTCATGACCGAGTACGATCCGAGGACTGCGACCGGAATTCCCACGGAGCCCGTCGGCTCCATTCCTCGTCCAGCCAAGCTCCAGGCCGCCTACGCAGCATATGATCAAGGACAGATCAGCAAGGAAGAGCTGGAAGCTGAACAGGACGCCGCAGTCCGGGATACGATCGAGCGCTTTGAGGCTACCGGATCACCAATTATCTCCGACGGCGAGCAACGTTGGTCCAGCTTTGCCACCTATCCCATCACCGACACACTGGCCGGGACCGGCCTTGCCGACAACCTCGGCCCGGGCGGTCAGTTCTTCGCGATTTTTGCCGACGGCCATGGACGGCAGCTGCCCCGCCTCACGGGCGGGCCCTTGCGCTACAAGACCTACGCAGCTGACACATTGAGGAAATCTATCGGCCTGGCGCACGTTCCCATGAAGCAAGCCGTCATCGCGCCCTCCATGCTGGCCCTGCTCTACCCACTGAAAGATGAGGTTCCCGGCTATCCCCGGGACCAATTCGAGGAAGACCTCGTAAACGAATGCGAGAAGGACATCCGCGAAGCTTTTGCGGCCGGTGCGGCCCGGGTTTCCATTGACTTCACCGAGGGCCGACTCGCCACCCGGGAAGATCCACGCAACCCGTGGACGGGCGCTGGCTTGCTGCCGCACTTCATCGAGCTGAACAACCGCGTGCTCGCCCGTTTCTCGCCGGAGGAGCGCCAGAAGATCGGAATCCACACCTGTCCGGGTGGGGACCGGGACTCGGTCCACAGCGCCGATGTGCCCTACAACAATCTGCTCCCGCAGCTGTTCCAGATGAATGCCGGCTACTTCCTCATCCAGCTGGCGAGTGAGCGGGACAAGGACCCGGTCTACGAGTCCATCGGGCAGCACCTTCGCGACGATGCAGACGGTGTCGCGCAGATGGCCTACATCGGGGTATGTGTGACGCAGAGCCCGCGGCCGGAGAGCGCCGAGGAGATTCGTGATGCCCTGGCGAGGGCGGCGAACTTCATCCCCAAGGAGAGGATCGGGTCCACCGATGACTGCGGCTTCTCGCCGTTCAGCATCGATGAGAAGCCGAACCACGGTTCGCCAGATTACGCTCGCGACGTCGCGTTCCAAAAGATCAAGAACCGGGTGGAGGGAACCAGGATGGCCGCGGAGAAGCTCGGCGTCAGCTGAGTTCGCGGCCTAACGCACGGCAATTCATCGCCACGTCCCGGCCGCTCTCATCACGAG
>JALZDU010000004.1 GCA_030862405.1 Actinomycetota bacterium
GCCTGATCGAGCAGCTCCTCGTGGGTGGGTGGCTGCTGGCAGGGGTCGGGCGGGTCGCAAGGGTCGGGCGGACAGACGCAGCCGGCTTGCAGTTGCGCGATCACTTGGCGGGCCACGCAGCGACCGAGATGAATGCCCTGCTCGTGGTCGGAGCGCCAGTGGATGCCGCCCCATAGGCGGGCCATGCCAGTGTTGTCGGCCAGCATGTCGAATTCGGCGGTGTAGTCGGGAAAGAAGAACGACAGCAACTCGCTGGCTGCACCGCCATAGGTTGAATGCCCGGAGGGGTAGGCGGGGTGGCGGGGCGTGCCCGGCGAGGGATTGGGCGCTGGACGCTGTTCACCGTCACCCGACTGAGTCGCGTTCGGCGCGCGGTTGTACAGCACACTCACCCGGTAGTCGGCTTCGATCGGGCGGGGGCGGTAACGGACCTGGGCGCGGTTGGTGAACCACTTGTAGTGCCAGGCGGCCAGCAGCGCGCTGTAGATCGTGATGTCGAGCGCGGCCCACACCAACGCCTGGCGTGGCGGTGACCAGCCGGTGTCGGGGATGAGGAAGTTCAAGGCGTGGCGATGTGCCAGGCCGGGTGTCTCGTTCTCGAAATAACGCGCCAGCTCCCGACCAGTCTTGATCACGGGCTCGTCCTCAGCGCGCAAACGATTGAACACAGCGCCAATCGGTTGGGGCCGCAGCTGCAGGAACGGGCTGATCGCCAGCCGGCGACGGTCTGATTCGTTGCTGGCTACCGCGTCGGGATCATCGCGGAGTTGCGCCAGGTCGAGCAGTTCTTGGATCTCGGCGTCGAGGACCGCCGGAGTCGTAGGGTAGTCCGGAAAGTGGCAGTCATTGGTGGCGTCATCAGTGATCGCGATAAGGTCCGGGTCGATACGGACAACACACGGAACCTTGCAAGGGTCCTTGGTCCAATAACCTGCCGCTGGCTCGACCTGAGGTCCAGGCAGGCTATAGGTATTCACGGGCGGTGGCGGCCACGGCATACACTCCTCATGTCCGTCATTGCCACGCTTCGCTTCGGTTGCCATTTCGCTCTCCTTGGTTTGGGGCCGGTGGCAGGTTGTCCCGGACGGCGTGGGGTTTAAGTGGGAGTCCTCCGTTCGGAGCGCCGGCGTCATAGTTGAAGAGGAACAACCACCCACTGCTGATACCACCGATGGGGGACGTACCAGATACAGCGCCAGACAGAGTGTGAGGTGACTGTGCGTAGTCCCTACTGTGACTAAGCATCCTCACTCCTACTGCACGGTCGCACGGTGCAGGGCATGCGCCAGTACTCCGTAGAGCAAGCGGCATCCCCCCAGCACCCGCAGGAGAGGAGGACGGTCCGCCCCGAGACACCCGGCGCTAACGCGACACTGGGCGTATAGGTAACGATGAGACCCGTCCTCTTGGGCGAACCCATCGGGAGTTGGAGTGACGCCACTTGCTCCTGTGTCGAGCAGCGAGGGACTCAGCTTGGTTGGCGTCGACGAGTAGCGCGGTAGTTGGTGTCGGAGAGGCGTCTTTTTAGCGCGCGGATGGACTCGGTTTTGAGGTCGCCGGTCGCGCGTCGGCGTTGGATGAACTGCGGGCGTCGGCGTTCTGTTGCGTCCGGTGATGGAAGCAGCGGTTGCCATCTAGGACACCCGCGCCCAGAGCTACGGCCATCGCCGGCTGGGAAGTAGGTGCCTCGACCGAGTGCGCGCCACCCCACTCCTGCACGGATAACCGTTCAGGACACCGCAGGCTCAGGCATGGAGGCGCGCTCATCGGCATGTGAGTGCGGCCGACGCTCGGTCAGCGCATGAGCAGCGTGCGCGCGGGCTAGGCGGCACAGTCTCAGGCGGAGCACGGTCAGCGTTCGGCCAGGCCTTCGGTGGGTTCGTGGCGGTGCCGGGTGGGTCAGTCAAGCTCGCCGCCAGCGTCTTAAGGATTCTCCGAGAACGCGCACGACAATGCCGTTGTAGTTCTGATCATTCGTCTTTAACCATGAGATGCCAGTTATTCCTCAATGGCCCCACCCACGGCTCGTAAGTGATCGCGGAAACTCACGGAAGACGTCTGTTGGCGCTGAGCAAGGTAGGTGTCAAAGTGCACCTGACTGCGCAGGAAGGTACCTGCACGGATCCGATCGGCTTGGTGTCGCTCGGTGTCGCGGATCCTCTCCGCGAGCGTGAGGATGTCCCCAGCGCGGGTGGCTGGCACAAAAAAACGCCATCGTCATCGCCCAGGACTAAGTCCTCACGACCCACCGTCCAATCTCCCACAGTGGCGGACTCCAACGCCTCCTGGGGACGGACATCGAGGCGTTGAGGGCCAGTCGGGATCGCTCCCAGGCTGAAGACTGGCAGCCCAATCGCTCGTATGTCAGCTGTCGCGATGC
>JALZDU010000008.1 GCA_030862405.1 Actinomycetota bacterium
CGGTCAGCATCCACCGACTCACCGGCGCGACCAACATCGCCGCCGCCTGCCGCCACGTCAGCAGGCATCCAAACCGCGTCCTGGCCCTACTCACATAACGGGCAGATCAACAATGCCGAGGCCCTGCTGACCGGCCAAATGCTGACCTGCGGGTACCCGGCGACAGGTGACATGAGTGACCGCTGTTGACCCCTAATGACCCTGACTACGGGCACGCGGGGGCACGCACTCGCCAGAGACCTGTTTCCGTCCTCGACGGGAGAAGATGGCGACCCTACGATTTACGTTTACGATCTTCGGCTAGATCAAGGTACTTGGGCCTACGGCGAACGGATGTGTTGTGCCTCTACAGTTTTCTCCCATCGAGCCCTACGCCACCGGGACGCTGGACGTGGGCGATGGGCAGGCCGTTTACTGGGAGTCCTGTGGCAATCCCGAAGGCCAGCCCGCACTGTTTCTTCATGGCGGCCCCGGCGGAGGCTGTGGACAGGGCGCGCGACGCTTCTTCGATCCTGAACGGTTTCGGGTTGTTCTGTTCGATCAGCGCGGCTGTGGGCGTAGTCGCCCGTTGGCCAGCGGTCCGGATACGGACTTGAGCGTCAACACCACCGCCCACCTCATCGAGGACATCGAAAAGCTACGTGAGCTGCACAAGGTCGACAGATGGACGGTGTTGGGCGTGTCGTGGGGCACGACGCTGGGACTCGCCTACGCCCAGGCCCACCCCAACCGCGTCGCGGGCCTGGTGCTCGCGCTGGTGACGGCTACCTCAGGCAGGGAGGTGCGATGGATCACCGAAGACGTCGGGCGTATCTTTCCGCGCGAGTGGGATCGCTTCGCCGCAGCGATCCCTGACTCGTTGCGCCGGTTACGCCTTGTGGATGCTTATGCGACGTTGCTGGCTGATCCCGATCCGGCGGTACGGCAGCGTGCCGCTCGCGGGTGGTGTGCCTGGGAGGATGCACACATATCGCTGGGACCTGGCCATCAGCCCAACGCGCGCTTCCAAGACCCTGACTTCCGGTTCCTTTTCGCTCGACTGGTTACGCACTACTGGCGCAACCACGCTTTCCTCGGAGACGACCAGCTGATCCGCAACGCTGGGGTGTTGGATGGAATACCCGGCGTATTAATCCACGGTCGCTACGACGTCAGCGGCCCCTTGGAGACTGCCTGGCGCCTGCACCAAGGCTGGCGGACAAGCGAGCTTCACGTCATCGACGACATGGGCCACGGTGGCGGTGACACTTTCTTGGATACCGTGACTACCTCGCTCAGTAGAGTCACGTGTTCGTGAGCGGGTCCGGTCAGGCCCGTGGCTTAACGGGAAATGTTCCAAGGTCTAATGGGTGGCCGGATTCAGCGTACTATCAAGTCGTCAAACTTTCGATTTTCAGAAGTCTGGATAATAGTTCGCCAAATACCGTTAACGTCCGCGACGTGCATTGCTGCATCAATTTTGGATACTGATGAACGTAGGCGAACGTAGACGGATGAGACCAAAGATGAGACCACGATCCCACCGCGGCTCGCGCACGTGCCTCTCGAACCGGACAGGGGACGGGGACGAAGTTTTCTGTGGACGTTCCCGCCGTCCGTGGCCGTTGATGTAGCGATGGATGTAGTCGGGGATCGGCCTGACGCAGGACGGCGGGGCCAAAGCGGGTATCCCGTCACGTCGGCGAGTTCGCTCGCAGCGGGCCAGGGGCAGGTGTCCAGATGGAGCACCGCTTGCGATGAACGATCTGGACGCCTGCCCCTGGTCTGCTACACCTCGGGCGCCGACGTGACGGGATACCGCGCCACCCTGATGACCCACCACCTTCGTGCCCAGCCCGGGGACCATCCCGGAGCAGAGGTCCGCCGGAGGCACAGCATTAATCATGAGCTTGGGAACACCTTGACTCGGGCAAGGCAGAGCCCTTGAGCAGCGGCTTCGGTTTGCCATGACTGGCCGTGAAGCACCGCTGGTATCTCCCACGCGGGGCACATGGAGGGCACAGGCTTGGGCGGGCTTCCTACCGGAGTCCTTATCCCCGTATCCGTCCACAGTGTGTACACACCATGTTGATGTCGGGCCCCGTGGGTGTGCTCCTACGGTGTCGCCCATGGGGCAAACGCCGATTTATGATCAGGTGCGTGGCGAGCGGATCAACGCTGATGTTCCGGACAGTGGGGTTGAACCGCAACGGGTCGAGGACCACGGCAGACACCGCCTGCGCCCTGACACGTCGGTTCCGGCGGCGGTGTTTGGGCCACCGGGTCTAGGAGATGACCTTGCGCCTAACCGCCACCGTCGGGGGTGGGCATACCCTGCGGGTCTGCCAGCAGCTGATGGGCAACGGGCGGCCCCGGTGTGAGGACCGCGAGCAGCCCTTCCCCTAGAAGCCCACACGCGACAATTGCCCAGAAACGCCGCCAGCAGTCCCCGGCGTCCGCAGCCGACCGCAACTCAGCGGATCGGGGCGCGGCGGCAGGTGACCGCGGTGCTCACCCCGAGGAGGGAGGTGGAGTGCGACAGGTAAAGCGGACCGAACCTCATCTCGCGGCGCCAGCAGGAATGCAGTTTTCGTGGTTCAGTGCCGGTCCCAACGCCCGTGTGCGGTGGGTGTTATAGCCCACTTTTTCGGGTATCCCGCGGCATGAGTGAGGCGGGTGGGCCGGGTGACAGGGCGCAGGAGCTCAAGGCGCAGGTCGCCCAGAAGGCCCGGGAGGTGCGTACCCAGGCGATTGCGAGGGTCCCGCAGCTGACGGGGGCGGCGGCGCAGAGGGCCCAGCGGGTGGTTCAGGACAAGCCGGGTGCGGCAGGGGGCGCGGCGCTGGCCGTGTTGGGGTTGCTGATCGTCCGCCGTCGCCAACGTCGACGGGAGATGGCTAAGAAGGCTCAGCAGGTCCGCGGGCGGTCCAGAGCAAGTCGGGCTCGGCGGTGGACGCGAGCGTTGGCCGTGCTGGGATTGCTGATGCGCCTCCGTCGACGCAAGCGGGAGGAGGAGGCGTGAAGATTTTGTATAGGCCGCTGAGCATGCTCGTCAGTGTGCTCGGTGGGATCCTCGCTGGGGCGGTGTTTAAGAAGGTGTGGGCGGTGGTCTCCGATGAGGAGGAGGCCCCGCAGGCCACCTCGCCGGACTACAGCACCAAGGAGGTGCTGGTAGCCGCGGTGGTCCAGGGCGCGATTTTTGCCGGGGTGAAGGCCGCGGTGGACCGGGCCGGCGCTAAGGGCTTCAAAAAGATCACCGGTAAGGAGCTTGGGACGTAGGCCGCGGTTGCCTGTCGGCTAGCCGCCGGAGACGTCCGGTCGTGCTGCCCGTTCGACGGTTGCCTCGGATGTGACCGCGGTCAAAGCGTGCGGTGCCGTCGATTCCCGCTACCCAGCTCAGCGGCGGATACGGCGGATACTTTCGGGCACGATCGATCGACGCTGGCGCAAGAGGCGGTGGGAATGGTGGGACAGCAGCAAGCGGCTTCGGGACGTGATACCGGTAGCGGGCCGCAAGGCCCCACTGAGCTGCCCAAGCGCTCGTGGTGGGCGGTGCTCAAGCGCACGGTGCGGGAATTCGGCAAGGACAATCTCACCGATTGGGCCGCAGCGCTGACCTACTACAGTGTTTTGTCGATCTTCCCCGCGGTGATCGTGCTGACCGCAGTGTTGGATTTGCTGGGGCCCTCGGCGACACAGACGTTGATCGACAACATCAATACTATGGTTCCTGGGGAAGGCCGGGACGTTCTGGTCAACGCGATCAAGGAATTGCAGCAGTCCCAGGGGCTTGCTGGGCCGTTGGCGATCATCGGTCTAGGCGGTGCGTTGTGGGCGGCCTCGGGATATATCGGGGCGTTCATGCGAGCCTCCAACGCCATCTATGAGATGCCCGAAGGACGCCCGGTGTGGAAGACAGTGCCGCTACGGGTGGGTCTGACCCTGGCGGTGGTAGTGCTGCTGGCATTGTCCGCAGTTGGGGTAGTCGCGAGCGGGGCTGTAGCTGAT
>JALZDU010000070.1 GCA_030862405.1 Actinomycetota bacterium
CACCCAGCGGCGCAGGCGCCAACCGCGGCTCGCACGTGTCGGCGTCGATGCGCTCGCCGGTAGACCCGCGTACGTTGTCCAGGACGTGACGGACCGGGACGGCACGGTGCGCATCAGCGGTGAGGAGTGGCCGGCCCGCGCCTTCGATCAGAGCCTGGTGATTCCCGCGGGAGCCACCGTTGACGTCATTCAGATCGACGGCGCCACTGCCGTTGTCTATCCCCGGGAGTGATCATGGAGGTCTCCCCGTTGCTGATCGCGGGACTGCTCATCGCGCTGCTCGCGGTCTTCACCGTGGTGCGATCGGGGACACAATTCCGGCCTGCTGCTCACCAACCGAGCGTTACAGCCACGTGCCGCTCGACCGCGGGCGCGATTGTGGCGGCGTAGGTGGCGCTGAGGTGGTTGTCGTCCATGTACACCAGCACGTTGCCGATTTCGGCCGGGCAGTGCACCGCGTTGCAGAGCTGGTCGGACAGGTCCTGGCACCGCATCACCGAGACGACCAAGGAGATGATCAGACTCGGTCGGGGTGTACCTGACAGTTCCGTTGCGAAACCGGGACACCGCGGTTGGGGTCCGCGCGCCGCGGTCACCCAGTCCCCGACACTGCCGCCCGCTGAGGAGGACCTCCGTGTGGCCCACCCCTCAAGCCCGACGTGTCTGTCTCGCGTGGTTGCTCGCCGGGGTCTTGGTGGTGCTGGCCCTGGGCGCGTGCGGGGACAACGCGGTGCCGCGCGGCGTTACCGCGCCCGGCGCCAGCGGGAATGTCGGGTCGCTCAAGCTGCGTGATGCGGTGCTCAGCGACCCCGGCGCAGACGCCGAATTCCCCGGTTATGACCGCGGCGAAGACGCCCTCCTGTTGGTCACCATCGTCAACGACGGGGACACCGACGACGAGCTTGTGTCGGTGACGACGGCCGCGGCCAAGCGAGTCACGATTCAGGGCGCGACCACGATTCCCGCGGGCGGCAGCGTGTCGAGCATTCCCGACGCTGACAACCCGCTGCCTGCTCCGGTGTGGGCCGTACCGTCGCAGCCGATTGGGGACCCGATCGATGGCGCGGAGTTGTCGATCGTGCTGCGCGACCTCACCACCGAGATCCCACCCGGTATCCCCACCGACGTCACCTTTGGCTTTCGCCAGGCCGGTGAGGTGACGCTGCGGGTGCCGGTATGCACCCCGACGTGCACCGAGACCCGTCAGCGATCGCGGGTTGCTCCTGTGAGCGATTCAGGGCTGCCGGTCCGCTGACGGGGAGATCGCCAAGGAGGAATCAATGCCCACACAGACTGTCGCCGATCACCGGGAGTCTGACCGCGAGGGGGCGTCGCAGGACGTGGGAGCTGGGCGCCGGGTCCGTTCGGATGGTGCCCATGGTGGTAATCCGCCGTTGGTTGGTGGTGGGCGGGGGGAGTCGTCGCCGTGGGTCGCACGTCGGGACCATCTTCTGCTGCGGCTCGGAGGTTTCGCCTGGGCGCTGCTGGGTGTCGTTGGCGTGTTCGTGGTCGGGTGGCTGCTGGTGACCCGGCTCTCGGTGGTGGTGGTTCCCATGCTGCTGGCCCTGTTTCCGGCCGCCCTGCTCGCACCCACGGTCAATTGGCTCAACCGGCATCGGCTGCCACGCCCACTGGCCACGGTCCTCGCGGTAGTGGCGGCGGTGGCTGTGGTCGGCGGGATCTTCGCGCTCATTGTTCCGGCATTCCTGGCTCAGTTGCCCGCGCTTACCGATGCGCTGGCCACCGCGGGACAGCGGCTGAACACGTTGCTCAACCAGGTGCCCTCAGTCCAGGCGGGCACCACCGCGGGTGATCTCATCCGGCAGGGCGCGCAGGCGGTCTTCGGCGGGGTTGGTACTGCGCTGATGACCGGCCTGAATCTGTTGGTCGGCCTCGTGCTGGTGGTTGTCGTGAGCGTTTGTTACTTATCCAGCGGTCGACGCATCGTCGGCACGGGCCTGGCACTGCTGCCGGCTCAGCAGCGCAACGCCGCCCAGGAGCTCGCCGACCGCGTCTGGGACACGCTCGGGTCCTACACTCGGGCCCTGTTTTTGGTGGCATTGTGCGACGCGGCGCTCACCGGGCTCGGGTTGTGGTTGCTTGGGGTACCGCTCGTGCTACCGCTGGCGGTGCTGGTCTTCTTCGGCGCGTTCGTTCCCTACATCGGCGCGTTTGTTACCGGCCTGGTTGCGGTGCTCGTCGCGTTCGCTGATGCGGGCATGGGTACCGCTCTGGGCGTGCTTGCGGTGATCATCATCGTGCAGCAGCTCGAGGGCAACGTCGTGCAGCCATTGGTGATGGGAGAAGTCACGCGGCTGACCGCCTTCGCCGTGATCGTCGCCGTGTCGATCGGCACTACGCTGCTAGGCGTGCTGGGCGCCTTGCTCGCTGTCCCCACAGCGGCGTGCATCGCTCAGGCCGTCGCCTTCGCGCGCGAGCGCGTCTCGCCAGGGACCGATCACGATGCTCCCGGCAGCTGACCCACCGCCAGCGAGCGCGATCCCGGTCGGGCCCATAGCAGTTGCCACTATCGGGAGGCCTGCCACAGCGCACGTTATCCTCGGGCATTACGGCGGACATTTCGGCGTAGCTGCCAAATCCTTAGCGACCCGGCAATTGCGGTCAGCAACACACCTCCCACGGCGGAGAACAACATCGCCACAGCCAACGGCAGCTGACCGCGTGCGGTGAAGTACGAGATCTCCACCGACCGCGTATTCTGAAGGATGAAGATAAGTAGAAAAGTCAGCACCAAGGCAAAGATGATGATGCCCACCCAAATCTCGCCAATGCGCGTCCGCCGCAGCGGTTTCCGGCCCGGATGCTGTGCTGAGGCCGCGATTGAACCCGCCGCCCGGCTGACGGCAGGCGCGGAATCGATGGATTCCGGGTCCTGCCCGCGCCCGGTAGGAGATGCTGTGGCCACAACACAGTCCCCTCTCGCATCACAGATAAACAATACTCAGAATACACCCGTGCGCGCTAGTCAGCACCCCAGTGTGGTGTCATGACTGAGGCCCCGTTATGAGCGGTGGATTGGCTTGATCGATCCCGCCCTGCCACCGGCTGTAGTGACGTGATGTGGCGGTATCGGAGTTCGAGAGCGACACCACTCCTGTCGCTGAGGTGCCGGCATAGCTTGACGGCACAGTGACCTTAAGTTCCTGCTGGGCTTCAATTGCCACGACCGCGTCGACGCTCGCTTCCTAGTCAGGATGCGCTACTCCGGAGGCACCTTGCCGAAGGGATGCACATCAGCTCGCATCCCCGCCGCGCCACCGACGCACTAGCGCGGCCCCGGCGCACGTCACCCGTGCGCTGCTAGCCTCGCCGCAAGCTGGTTGACCAGCGTTCTTCGCGCCAGCCCGGCTGATGGACGGACGGATCAGGAGATCGCCGATCAGCGTACCGAGGGAGATGAGTCCGGTCACGGCAGCGAGCTCCCCTAGGCAGTGGCCCTAGCTTCAGCACTACGCGATCGACGCACGCCTGTTGAGTGGCCGCCGAGGCAGTGAGGTCGAACTTCGGCGGTGATCCGAATCCTATTGACCACTGGGATCAGTGCGCTGCACACCGAGTCGGTCTATTGCACCGTCTGTTCCTGGGCACCGAGGCGCTGGTCGCGGCGGAGTCCCGCTCCGAGCCGCAGCCAGTCAACGCCACCCCCGCGGCGGCAACCAGAACGACGAGCCGTCGAGCCGACCCAGCGGCCTGCGAATTCGGATACGGCTCACAGACGCTCCTCCCGCCCAGCGGGCGCTTTCCCTCCCTTCCGCCGTGCTTGCGATCACAACCTGGCTCTACCCCCTTTGCTTCCCAAATCACCCCCGTGCTAACTAACGAAAACCTTACGAATTGACCCTCCGGCCCCCACCGACGGCGTTGAGGCCGGAATGCAGCCGTCGGTAACCGCCGATGGGTAGCGGCAAGTGGTCAGACTCCCTTGATTGGGGCCTACTAATACGTTTGTGGGCCCCAGGCGCCGGGTATCCATTTGTTCTGACTGAAGGAAGGATGGAACGGATATGGCGTCCACGGAAATCCGCCCCGAGCAAGATACCCACATCGTCACCGCCCGCGCTCCGGATGTGGTGCGTTGGACCGCCGTGATCGCCGGTGTGGTGATCGGGCTCGGGGTCTTCGCTTTGCTTAACGCGCTTTGGTGGGCTCTCGAATACAGTGCTGGCAACGGCTGGGTTAGTAACAACCTGGCCTGGCTCCTGGGTGGTTCGGCTGCCGTCTCCTTGCTGCTGGCGGGCCTGATCGCCGGGGCAATCGCCGGGGTCCGTGGGACGTTGGCCGGCCTCGTCAACGGAGCGACCGCCTGGGGTTTGCTCTTCCTGCTCTCCCTGACGCAGATCATCCCGGGTGGAGTGAACCTGACATCGAAACTCCGCGCGGGTGTCGAGCAGGGCGCCACCGAGTTGGGCTGGTACCCCGGTGCAGGTGGCCGATTTACCGTCGCGTCGACGTTGTGGACGACCTTTTGGTCGCTGCTCGTCGGTCTTGTGCTAGCAGTGATCGGCGGGATCCTTGGTGGCCGCCTGCGCCGGCGGTGACCCTGGGCCGACGAGCAGGTGCGCAGCACAGACCCGCCGGTGGACAGGCTGGGCTCCTGCAGGACCGGGAACGGCAAGCGGCAGCCCCAGACACGGCGGCAATCCGGTTGACGGGGCCACGCTGGCGGCCGACCAGGCGGCTCGCGGCCGGGTCGACATTGGCGGGTGCCAACTGTGGGCTGAGAGCGCGATGGTGACCGCGCGCTGGCCCGGGGATGACGTCACCCGGTCCGTGCCGACGTTGGTGAAGTCGACCGCCGCGTCGACCGAGCCGATGCCGAGGAAGGTGGTGCGCTGGGCACGATCAGCGACGCCACGTGGGGAGTGTCACGTTCGGTCGTGCTCGGTGTGCGAAGAACTCCAGCCGCTCGTCGCCCCGGGCAACCATGTCGCCGTCGATCCCGACGCAGACGTCCATCCGGGTCGCCAGCCAGCACATCGCACGTCGGTGCGATGTGGAAACGCTGTGACGCGGCTCGCTGTGAGGTTGTGACGAAGTGGCGCTGATCACTGGCCATCTCGGCCACCCGGACCGGATAGCTGCTGCTTCGTCGGTATTGGTGGGGGGTACGGATTAGCGTGACGGTCGATGTCTTGCTGGCCTGCGCCGGTGTGTTAGCCATCGGCGTCGCCGCGCTGTCGGGACGCTTGCGCAGGTGGCCGCTGTCCGAGCCCGTACTTGGTCTGCTGGCCGGTGTGTTCCTGGGACCCGCGGTCCTTGGCGTCCTGCAAGTCCCGTCCCCGGTAGAGGAGCCTGGCTGGTTGCATGAGGCCACCCGGATTTTGCTGGCGATTTCGGTGATGTCCGTGGCGCTGCGCTACCCGATCCGGGACGTGCGCTCGCGGCTGCGGCCGGTGCTGCTACTGCTGGCGGTTGTGCTGCCGGTCATGGCAGTTCTCACTGCGGGTGTGGCCGGCGTGGCGCTCGGGATCGGCCTGGGGTCAGCGGCCCTGTTGGGGGCCGCCCTGTGCCCGACCGATCCCGTGCTGGCGTCCAATGTCGTGACCGGGACGCCTGCCGAGCGGGACCTGCCGGCCCGGGACCGCCAGCTGCTGTCGCTGGAGTCCGGAGCCAACGACGGCCTCGCCTTGCCGCTGGTCCTCCTGGCGGTCGCCATTGCCGGCCCGGTGACCATCGGCACTGCGGTCACTGAGTCGTTGTGGCAGGTCGGTGGGGCAGTGCTGATCGGAATCGCGGTTGGGTGGCTGGGCGGTCGAGCGTTACGTGCAGGCGAGCAGCACGGCGCCGCAGAGCCCGGTCCGAGGGTGTTTTTCACCGCGGTGCTGGCCCTCGCTGTTCTCGGGGCCGCCGGTCTGGCCCGGACCGACGGGGTTCTCGCGGTGTTTGTCGGCGGGTTGGCGTTCAACGCGGTCACCACCGGACGCCAGCGCGGTGCCGAGCTCCCGATAGACGAGGCCGTCAACCGGTTCCTGCTGCTACCGCTGTTCGTTGTATTTGGGGCGGCCCTGCCCTGGCAGGCGTGGGCGGAGCTGGGGTGGCGGGGACCGCTACTCGTCGCCGGCGTGCTGGTGCTGCGGCGGCTGCCCGTCCTGCTGATACTGCGCAGGCCGCTTGGGTTGGGCTGGCTGGACGCGTTATACCTCGGCTGGTTTGGACCGATCGGTGTGTCGGCCCTGTTCTACCTCACTTTGGAAGCCGAGCGCCTGGACGTGAACCCGGTCGTGCTCGCCGCTGGCATGCTCGTCGTCGCCGCGAGCACAGTCGTGCACGGGGTAACCGCCACTCCAGGCCGGATCCTCTACCGGAGAGCAAGCGCCCGCGGCGAGGTCAACGTCCAGCCAGCGCTAGGTCCACCCAGAGGTAACGAGCATGACGCCTCCACCAGCTGATCTTATTGCGGAGTCATAGGAATGGGTCGTCACAGGTGGGTCCCGGTCGCAGGTATGCAATTGTCAGCAGTGTCAGATGATTGAGAGCCAAAGCAGTCAGCGTGGCTCTGAGTGGTGAGTTTGGCGAATAGCCAATCACGCGGTTGACGAGCAGTCGAATGAAGACTGCGCCGACCAGACGCCGAATCCCTGGTGACACCGGTCCTTGACCGCCTGCGCCTGCGCGTTCATATCGAGGTAGCGCACCCGCTCCAGCCCGTAATCAACCCGAACAGCAAGGAAACCACCGCCATCGCCGCGGCGGCCCACCTCAACAACGACGGGATAAGGCGATAGAATAGGTACGCGCTGTCAGGTGCGGGGACACCACCGTGGGGCGCACTGACCGCCCGCCGCGACTCCCTAATCACCTGCTGTTAGCTAAATCCTACTCGGCGGGGACATGTGCCCCATTCACGCAACTCAACGAGCCGATCCAGCTTGTCAACCATGCTATTGCCTATGTATCGCCGCTGCGCCGCTCATATCACCAGCCTTCCTCCTACAGCCCTCCTTAAACGGCCGCTGACCTGCCAGAGTTTCATCGGCTTCGGTCAGTCCCAGTGCACTTGTCGCCCGTGCTGCCTGGCATGATCGCTGCTTTAGCCGTCTACCCTGAGGCTCAGCGTGGCGGCTGCGGCGACCCCGTCGGTTGGTCGGTGCCGGTAGTCGGATCCGTCGAAATCACGTTCTGGCACTCCTGCGTCTGGTTAATGGCCGCGCGCAGCTGCGGGTCGATGGCGAGGTCACCGAGCACCTGGGTGCGGTTGCCGAGCGCGCCCAGGACGTTGCCGGCTGCGCCGAAGGCCAAAGCGATCGAACCCGCGTCGTTAGGGTCAGCCCGGTTGAGTTGCGCCACCGCCTCGTCAAGATCTTTACGCAACTGGTTGAGCTGGTTTCGCATGTTGTCGAGCACCTGCTGCCCGTTGTCTACCGGTGGGGCTCCGACCGATGGGAGCTGGTCGATTGCCTGTTGAGCGGCGTTTCGAGCGTTGCTCAGGTAGTCGATGTAGGCCTGCCGTGTCGCAGTGAGGTTGGAAAGGTCGGGCTGGGGCGGTGCACCGAGTCGGTCGAAGGCAGGGTCAAGCGTCTGGCACATCGACCTTGCCCAGTCGAGGGTCGCCGGCTGTGGTCCGGCCGGCGGCGCTGGATTTGCCACGGGCGGTGGGGGGGTGTCGGATGCGTTGGTGCAGCCCGCGGCGGCGAGTCCCGCAGCGGCGATGAGTACGGCAAGCGGGCGGCGCAGGGCCGCGCACCGAGCGGCTTTTGTGGTCTGCTTCACGAGTGCTCCTGTGCATCCGTTGGGATCCGGGCTTCCACCGGGCCGGCGTCGTATGGATTCCCGGTCGCGTGGACAGTAACCTTGCGCGCACCTTACGAATCGGATGATCCCGGTCGTGTGCCGTGCAAGGTAGCCCGAAATGGACGACAATGCTGTGGTGGGCACACGGAAGGAGTGGGGGCATGTGGATTATCTCGTGGATTCTGCTGGGCGTGATCGCCGGCGCCATCGCTAAGTTGATCATGCCTGGTAAAGACCCAGGCGGAATTTTTGTTACCATGCTGATCGGAATCGTCGGCGCAATTTTGGGCGGTTTCCTGGGCCGAGCCCTTGGATTCAGCCCGAACGAGGGCTTCTTCAGTTTGGCAACCTGGATCTGGGCCATCGTCGGGTCACTGATCCTTCTCGGTGGCTACCGCCTCATCGCGGGGCGCAGGGCTGGGCGAAGGGCGCTGCACTGACCTCGCCAGGTGGGGAGCTGCGCCTTCGATCTACTCACCTAGGCGCGACCTTGGGCAGCCGCTGGTGACTGTCGCGCCATGAACAGACACGGCCCCGTGCGGGGTGCCGCGGAGAACTGTAGTTGTGACCTCCGAGCTGGAGGTCGTTTGCCTTAGCAGTCGGCGCGCAGACCCGACGCCGGAGACGCGCCATTTAGAATTAGATGGCGAGTGCAGTGTGACCTCGGTGGGGTGCGGCCCGTGCGCGAGGGCTTGAGCGAAGAATCTGACAGCCATCCGCGCCTCGATGCCGGATTTGAGCAGCACGCTCCTGCGAGCAGCTGCAAGAGATCAAGACATTCGGGAGACATTCGAGGGCTGACCGCACCGGCACGGAGCCGTCGTCGGCACAAAGCACCGATGAGCCGCCACCAGCCACGGGCCGCAGCAAGCAGCCTCCCGGTGAAATCGTTCGAGTCACTGGGTAGTACCAGCACACGGCAACTCCAATAGTTTGTTTAGCAGGGGAAGATGTTTAATCTTTATGAAGCTGTGATAATCGCGGCTGCCAGTGTTCGACATCTTTTGAAGAGTGGGAGCAACAATGACTATGCGCTATGCTGTCGGCGTAGTTGCCATGGTGGTCATTACCATGGTCTCCTGTGGCAAAGATGAAACCGACCGCGATCCTCAAGTGTTCACTCCACCCGCAGTGACAGATCCGCGAGGTGTCGGCGAACAGGGCCAGGGTGGTGCAGCCCAGGAGAGCCTTGAAGGCCGGCGCGGACAGCAAATCCAAGTGACAGGTGAGGTCGCCGCGATCATTTCACCACAGGCGTTCACCATTGGCGGTGATGACATCGGAGAGAACCCCATCCTCGTCGTGGGAGCCAACATACCCACAGGGCTGACAAGTGGGGAGACGGTGCGAGTAAGTGGCACCGTCAAGGAGTTCCAGGTGCCTGGTTATGAGGAGGATCTCGATCTGGACCTGATCGACCAGGAATTCGAGGACTTCGACGGCGACCCGGCAATTCAGGCCAACTCAGTTACCAGGGCCT
>JALZDU010000098.1 GCA_030862405.1 Actinomycetota bacterium
CTGGAGCGGTTCGCCGCGGGGCACGGCGGGGGAGTAGCCACCACGGTGGGCCCCCGGCAGGTGGACCTGGTCGCTGCCGACGGCTGGACAGCGTCAATCCCGGTGCCGTTTGGCCCCCTGGTGACGCAGCCCGGTAAAAAGGCCGGCCTCGCCATGGATGATCTGATCAGTCACCTCATGGTGCCGCGCACGGTCGGGCTACTGCTGGTGCGCCTGGGTGGGTACAGCGTCGGAATCGCCCGCGCCGGGGTCGTACTTACGTCCAGCACCGGTAGCCGCATGGTGCACGGACGCTCCGCCGCAGGTGGCCAATCACAGCAGCGCTTCGCCCGGCGCCGGGAAGGCCAGGCGCGAGTGGCGCTGCGCGCTGCGGCCGATACCGCTGCGCGGGTGCTGCTGCCCCGCGCAGCCGAGCTGGACGCTGTCATTGTCGGCGGAGACGCCGCGGCGCTGCGCAATCTGGCCGCCGACCCGCGGTTGGCCGCATTGCTTCAGCGGGCCGAGCCCCGTGTGCTCGACATCCCCGAGCCTCGCCGCACGGTGCTCGACGAGGCTGTCTGCCGCGCCCGCTGCGTCGAGGTTCAGCTACATCCTCCGGTGAGGCTCGTTTAACGGGGCGTCCCGGTGGCGAGTAGGCCGCCATCCACTCGCACCGTCTCGCCGGTGATCCAGGACGCGGCGTCAGAGACGAGGAACGCGACGAGCGCTGCAACGTCGGCGGGGGTACCTAGCCGTTTCATGGGATAGGCCTTGGCGACGTGCTCCTCGCCGTGGGCGTACAGGGCGGTCGAGAACGCTGTCTTGACTACTGCCGGAGCCACTGCATTCACCCGGATCGACGGGCCGAGCTCCCAGGCCAGCTCCTCGGTGAGCCGGATCAGTGCCGCCTTGGACATCCCGTAGGCGGCGATCGCTCCGGTGGAGCGCAGCCCAGAGACTGAGGCGATGTTCACCACTGCGCCGCCGTACTTGCCCATCCACGCCCGGTGCGCCTGCTGCACGAAGCCCAAGGCGGCCACCACGTTGACGTCGAAGATCTTTCGTACCGCGCCGAGGTCAACCTGCATCAACGGCCCGTACACCGGGTTGATCCCGACGTTGTTGACCAGGACGTCAAGCGATCCGAAGCGCTCGACTGTCCGGTCCACCGCGTCGGCCCGGGCAGTCACATCACCTGCGTTGCCGGGTAGTGCAAGTACCCGATCGGCTCCACCCTCGACCGTTGCGGCGAGTTCGTCGGCAGCGGTGCTGAGCTCGTCGGGTTTGCGCGCGGTGATCGCCACGGCGGCGCCGCGGGCCAGCAACTCGGCGGCGATCGCATGCCCGATACCGCGGCTGGCGCCGGAAACCACAGCAGCGCGTCCAGTGAGATCAAAGGCGGGATCGGTGCTCTTGCCGTCGATTGCCATGGCGGCACCGTAATCGGGATGCCGTCGCCCGGTAGGATAGGTGCGTGGTCGCGACAAGCTGATGTGCTGCCGGCCCCTCGCGCTGCGGCGTGTGGGGGAGTGGACCCCTGCCGGCGACCACCTTTGGAGCTCCCTCATCGTGATCACAGCCACCGACCTTGAGCTGCGTGCCGGATCCCGCATCCTGCTGTCCGGAGCCACCCTGCGGGTGCAGCCCGGCGACCGGATCGGCCTCGTCGGTCGCAACGGTGCCGGCAAGACCAGCACGCTGCGGGTACTCGCCGGTGAGAACCAGCCCTACGGGGGCCAGGTCCGCCGCGCTGGGAGCCTGGGCTACCTGCCACAGGATCCCCGCGAAGGTGACCTGTCGGTGCCGGCCAGGGACCGGGTGCTCTCGGCCCGCGGGCTTGACCAGCTGCTGCACGAGATGGAGAAATCGCAATCCGAGATGGCGGAGCTGGTCAACGGCCACGAGCAGGGCCGCGCGGTGCGCCGCTACAGCAACCTCGAGGACCGGTTCTCGGCGCTGGGTGGCTATGCCGCCGAGAGCGAGGCCGCGCGGATCTGCGCCAGCCTGGGCTTGCCCGACCGGGTACTGGCCCAGCCGCTGCGCACGCTGTCCGGCGGGCAGCGTCGCCGGGTGGAGCTGGCCCGGATCCTCTTCGGCGCCTCGGACGGTTCGGGGGGCCGCTCGGGAACCACACTGCTGCTCGACGAGCCGACCAACCACCTCGATGCCGATTCGGTCACCTGGTTGCGCGACTTCCTGACGGCTCACGATGGTGGCCTCGTCGTGATCAGCCACGACACCGACCTGCTCGCTGCCGTGGTCAACAAGGTCTGGGTTCTCGACGCGGTCCGCAGCGAGGCCGATGTCTACAACCTGGGCTGGCAGCGTTACCTGGAGGCTCGGGCCGCAGACGAGAAGCGGCGCCGCCGGGAAAGGGCCAACGCGGAGAAGAAGGCTACTGTGCTGATGGCGCAGGCCGACCGGATGCGAGCCAAGGCCACCAAGGCCGTCGCCGCGCAGAACATGCAGCGGCGAGCTACCAGATTGCTGGCTGGCGCCGAGACCGAGCAACGTGCCGAGCGGGTGGCGCGGATCCGCTTCCCGCAGCCAGCCGCCTGCGGGCGCACCCCGCTGACCGCGAGCGGGCTGGGTAAGTCCTACGGCTCGCTGGAGGTGTTCAGCGGGGTGGATCTCGCGGTCGATCGGGGCAGCCGGGTGGTGATCCTCGGTCTCAACGGCGCCGGGAAAACCACCCTCCTTCGGTTGCTCGGGGGGATGGAGACCCCGGATGCCGGGCAGGTCGAAGCCGGCCATGGCCTGCGGGTGGGCTACTTCGCCCAGGAACACGACACGCTGGATCTCGATGCCACAGTGTGGGAAAACCTTCGGCATGCCGCCCCGGACGCTCCTGAACAACAGTTACGCACGCTGCTCGGCGCCTTCCTGTTTCGTGGTGAGCAACTGGACCAGCTGGCCGCAACGCTGTCCGGCGGGGAGAAGACCCGGCTGGCGCTGGCGGCACTGGTGTCCTCCGCGGCCAACGTGTTGCTGCTCGACGAGCCGACCAACAACCTCGACCCGGTCTCGCGGGAGCGGGTGCTTGACGCGCTGCACCACTATTCCGGCGCGGTGGTGCTGGTGACTCACGACCCTGGAGCGGTGCAAGCTCTGGACCCTCAGCGGGTGATCCTGCTACCGGACGGCACCGAGGATCACTGGAGCGCTGACTACCTTGACCTGGTACTGCTGGCCTGACCTGTTCACGGAGAGTGCTCGCGCGGCAACGGCTGGACAGCATCGAGCGCGGTGGCACATAGCAGGTGTCTGGCCCTGCTGCCTTACCGTTCACAGATCCACCCGGAGATCGTCTGGCGGAGATCGCTAACCTGGTCGATCATTGCGGCAAGGGCCGTGACCGGCCCTTCCAGTATTGAAAGGAAGGCGTTTCGAGGTGGCCGACCTGAAGAAGGGCAGCCGGATCACTGGCGTCGCCCGGGACAAGCTTGCATCTGACCTGAAGAAGAAGTACGAGAAAGGCGCCAGTATCCGGGCGCTCGCTGAGTCGACCGGGCGGTCGTACGGTTTCGTGCACCGGGTGCTCTCGGAGTCCGGGGTGACACTGCGTGGCCGCGGCGGTGCTACTCGTACCAAGAAGAAGTAGCCGCACGGCAGGGCGCCGGCCTCGCGTGTGATTCGGATGCCGGCGTCAGGGCAGTGCGGCGCAGGCTTATCGGCTGAGTTCTTCGATGCTGGCGTGTGACTTTCCCGCCAGTGCGGTGCCGACGTACCTGGCTACTCCGGGCAGATTCGTCAGCCTCAGAACGATCCTGCGTAACCGCAGCTGTAGCGATGACGATGGCAGGAACCATCCCACTCCGCGGCGAGCGACCTGCTGCTTCTCCGTGATCACCGGCTGCCACAACTGCTGGTAGTGAGCTAGCGCGGCGTCGATGGAGTCCGCGCTCGCCAGCTGCTCGCCGAGTAGGTAGGCGCCGGCGATCGTGGGTGAAGCACCCTGCCCGGCGAGCAGCGAGACCGCCTGGCAGGCGTCGCCGACCAGGGTGACCCGCTCGCGGCTCCACTGCGGAACCTCGATCTGCGCAACCTGGTCGTAGTACAGCTCCGAGGACGTTGGGCACTTCCCCAGTGCCCGGCCAACGACCCAGCCGAACGATGAGTACGCCTCGCGCACGGCCTGCTGCGTGTCTTCAGGAACTGCGGGATCGACGATGCGGTGCACTGCGAACGCGGCAACGCTGCCACGCGCAGACCGTAGAAGCCCATTTGCCGGTCTGTGGTGTCGGTGAGGCAGAACCGGTTGTGCATCGTGTCGTAGATCTAGGGATCGTGGAAGATGTATGCGGCGGTGTGGTAGCCGAGGTAGCGGAGGAACTGTTCCTCGTCGCCGCCGTGTTCATCTCAATCTCCTCCCTGGGTCACGAGCCTACGTAGCACCGGCGCAACCGACGACGAGGTCAGCTGCGGATCCAGCACCCTGTGCAGCATCACGCCGTCGATGGCCGCGGCTAGCACAGCAGCGGTGTCATCGGGTGTTTTCGCACCGTGTTCACCGAGCCACCGGGCCAGCTTCCGCCGGAATTCGTCGACCAGGGCGATGAGCTCGATGCGCAAAGTCTCATCGCGGACCGCGGCCAGATACGTCTCGGTGAACAGCAACGACGTACGGTCGCTTCCGGTGTAGGCATCAAGCGATCCGAGTATCATTTCCACGCCGCGGTCGAGGGAGTGGGCGTCATCGAGAATGGATTCAATCCCGGACAGTAGATCGCTTATCATGCCCAGGGCGGCATCGCGCAGCAATGCCTGCAGTGACGGAAAATGGTAATGAACCAGTCCGGGTGTCACGCCCGCCCGCTCAGCCAGGATCCGGGTGCTCACCGCGGTCCAACCCAGCTCGGCGATGAGCTCGGCGGCGGCACTGAGCAGCCGCAGCCGGACTTCCCGCCCGCGATTCGCCGCTGTCCTGATCGGCATGGCGACTCCTCCACGGTCTGGACGTTCGCCTGGTCAATCGACTTGGTCAGTTGACCTAACAGTAGGCCGTTACCGGGGGCGGGAATCACCGTGAGACGGCCGCAGCGCGCCAGGACGGGAGGGAAACACCTGGATGCTTACAACGTTGCAAGGTAGGCGACAACCGGTTGGTGTGTGCAGCGGAGGGCGCTCATGGACAACTCGTGGAGCCTGTTGCGCAGCTCGATGCGCCAGGATGCAAGGCCCCGTGCCCTGACGCCGGGCACGCTGCGCCGGATCGTCGAGTTCGCCAAGCCGCACAAGTTGTCTCTGCTGATTTTCCTCGGATTGAGCACGGTATCGGCAGCCCTCACCGTCGCCACCCCGGTGCTCGCCGGAAAGGTGGTCGACGCCATCGTCGGGCGCGCAGGAGTGACGCTCGTGGTGGGGCTGGCCATCCTCATCGCCGTCGTGGCGGTGATCGACGCCGGTGTCGGGCTCGCCTCGCGCTGGCAGTCCTCCCGGATCGGCGAGGGTCTGATCCTCGATCTGCGCCGCGCGGTGTTCGAGCACGTGCAGCGGATGCCGGTGGCATTCTTCACCCGGACCCGCACCGGAGCGCTGGTCAGCCGGCTCAACAACGATGTGATCGGAGCGCAGACAGCGCTGACCTCCACGCTGTCGGGCGTCGTGACCAATGTCATTCAGCTAGTGCTCACGCTGATCGTCATGCTGACCCTGTCCTGGCAGGTCACGGTGCTGGCCCTGGTGCTGCTGCCGATCTTCGTGCTACCGGCGCGTCGGATGGGTGTCCGGTTGGCCGACCTGCGACGCGAAGCCTCGACGCACAACGCGGCGATGACGACCCAGATGACCGAGCGGTTCTCCGCCCCGGGCGCCACGCTGGTGAAGCTGTTCGGACGGCCCGAGGCCGAGGCCGCCGAGTTCGGCTACCGGGCCGGACGGGTGCGCGATATCGGGGTGCACACGGCGATGGCGACGCGGGTGTTTCTCACCGCGCTGGCTTTGGTGTCCGCCCTCGCGCAGGCGCTGGTATACGGGCTGGGCGGGTGGCTCGCGCTGCGCGGCGACCTCGCACCGGGCACCGTGGTCAGCCTCGCGCTGCTGCTCACCCGGCTGTACTCGCCGCTGACCGCGCTGGCCAACGCCCGGGTCGACGTGATGACCGCGCTGGTGGCCTTCGAACGGGTCTTCGAGGTGCTCGATGTCCGCCCGATGATCACCGAGCGACCGGGAGCCCGGACAGTGCCCGCTGGCGAGGTGTCGGTGGAGTTCGACAACGTGCGCTTTTCCTACCCGTCGGCCGATCAGGTGTCGCTGGCTTCCTTGGAGGAGGTCGCGATCTTGGACGCCCGCGGGGGGACCGAGGTGCTGCATGGGGTGGATTTCCGTGCCGAACCTGGCCAGCTGGTGGCGCTGGTCGGCTCCTCAGGTGCGGGCAAGTCCACCATCGCGTCTCTGGTGCCGCGGCTTTACGACGTTGGTACCGGGGCGGTGCGGCTGAATGGGGTCGACGTGCGCGACCTGTCCTTTGCGGCATTGCGGGACACCGTCGGTGTGGTGACCCAGGATGGACACCTGTTCCACGACACCATCGCGGGCAACCTGCGCTTCGCCGCGCCGCAGGCCACTGACGATGAGCTCTGGGATGCGCTACGGCGGGCGCGTCTCGAACAGCTGGTGCGGTCATTGCCGGATGGGCTGGACACCGTGGTGGGCGACCGCGGGTACCGGCTGTCCGGAGGAGAGCGGCAACGGCTGGCCATCGCCCGGCTGCTGCTGGCCCAACCCCGAGTGGTGATCCTCGACGAGGCCACCGCGCATCTGGACTCCGAGTCCGAGGCAGCGGTGCAAGCCGCACTGGCCGAGGCGCTGCACGGTCGTACCGCGCTGGTCATCGCGCACCGGCTGTCCACCATCCGCGCCGCAGACCAGATCCTCGTGATAGAGGACGGCCGCGTGATCGAGCGTGGCACCCACGAGACGCTGCTCGCAGCCCACGGTCGTTACGCACAACTGCACCACACCCAGTTCGCCCTCGCCTAACCCCTCTCCGGTCGTGTCCGTCTCCCGTGCAGGTGTGTCCGCGTCCTGGGCACACCGCGTCGGTATCCCGTGCACGGGATACCGGCTTCGGCCGTGCACCAACGTCGCCGCACCGTGCACGGAGGGGGACACACCTGCACGGGAGGTGGACACGCCGTGCACGGGAGACGGACACGCCGGAGGGGTGTGAGTGGGGGACGCGCGGATGGGTGTCGGAAACACTGCTGTAACGCTGCGGGCGTCGGGGCAACTGGGTAGCGTGGCGAGTCGACTCCTCGATCGGGTCGGTTTTGCCAGGAGGTGAAGTCGTGACACCAGCGGTACCGCTGCCCTGGGCATCGACACCGGCGGCACCACCGACGGTGCTGCGCAATCGGGAAGAGGCCGAGGTATACGTCGCCTCGGTGTGCTTCAAACACGGACCACCGAAGCTACTCGGCGCCGAGCTGGAGTGGGTGGTGCAGCACTCCGGGAACCCCCATCGCCCGTTGCAGGCCCGCCACCTCGCCGACGCGCTCGGCCCGCACGTCCCGCGTTCTCTCGTCTCCGATAGCCCTCAGCTCCCTCTTCCCCGCGGCTCCACCGTCACGGTCGAACCCGGTGGTCAGCTCGAGATCTCCAGCCCGCCCCGCGCTTCGCTGACCGAGCTCATCGCCACCGTGGAATGCGACACCGCCGCACTGACCGACCTACTCGATCCCGCCGGGCTGGTACTCACCGGTTCGGGCTCTGATCCGCATCGCCCGTCTCGCCGGCTGATCGACATCCCGCGCTATGCCGCGATGGAAACCGCCTTCGACCGGATCGGACCGATGGGGCGCGCCATGATGTGTTCCACCGCCGCGATCCAGGTGTGTCTGGACGCTGGTACCCCCACCGAGGTGGCGTCGCGCTGGGCGGCGCTACACGATCTGGGACCGGTACTGCTCGCCGCGTTCGCGAACTCGCCGTGGCTGGGTGGTGTACGCACGGGCTGGGCGTCTTCCCGGATGCAGGCCTGGTTCGCGTTGGACCCGGTACGTACCATGCCCAGCCCGGCGCGCTGGGATCCAGCCGCTGACTGGGCCCGCCGGGCACTGGACACCCCGGTGCTGTGCCAGCGTCGCCCCTGGGGGACCTGGGATGTGCCCAACGGCGTGACCTTCGCCGACTGGCTGGCTGGCGCATTGCCCGGTCGGCCCAGCACCGCCGATCTCGACTACCACCTGACCACGCTGTTCCCGCCGGTGCGACCGCAGGGGTACTTGGAAGTTCGCTACCTGGACACTCAGCCGGTGGGGCAGTGCCTGGCGCCGGTTGCCGTGTTGGCGGCCCTGCTGGCCAACCCTGCGGTCACCGCGGCCGCCCGGGACGCCTGCGCTCCAGCTGTGGGGCTCTGGATGGAAGCGGCCGAACGCGGCCTGCGCGACGACGCGCTCGCCACGGCCGCGGTTGCGGTGTTCGAGCTGGCCTGCCATGCCCTGCCGGCGCTCGATGCGCCGGTGGAGGTGCAACAGCTCGTGGAGCAGATCACCGAAGGACGGGTTAGCCGCGGCCGCTGCCCAGCAGACGACGCTGACGACGCGGACGACATGGTCGAGCAGGACACCGGCCGCCGTAACGGAATTCGACCCCGAGGACTCAACGGAGGACAACCGCTGTGAGCACGTCGATCATCGAGTTGAGCACCGCCGCTCTTCGCGACCACCTCGCAGCCGAGCTCGAACGCACCCGGGCCCGCAGCACGGCGCTGACTGATGCGGTGGACGACGGCGACCTGATCCGCCAGCATTCCGAGATCATGTCCCCGCTGGTGTGGGACCTGGCTCACATCGGTAACCAGGAGGAGCTGTGGCTGGTACGAGATGTGGCCGGGCGTGAGCCCGTCCGGGCAGACATCGACCACCTTTACGACGCGTTCAAGCAACCAAGGTCGGGCCGGTCCGCTCTGCCACTGCTTACACCGGTAGAGGCCAGGGGTTACCTCGGTGAGGTCCGCCACAAGGTGCTCGACGCCTTAGAGCGCACCCCGCTGGAAGGCCGCAGACTGGTGGCGCACGGGTTCGCCTTCGGGATGATCGTGCAACACGAGCAGCAACACGACGAGACCATGCTGGCCACCCACCAGCTTCGAGTCGGTCCGGCTGCCCTGCACGCCCCCGCGCCGGCACCGCAGCGGGCCACCGACCTGCCCGCCGAGGTCTTGATCCCCGCCGGCGAGTTCACCATGGGAACCTCCACCGATCCGTGGGCTCTGGATAATGAGCGTCCAGCACATCGGGCCTACACCGACGCGTACTGGTTGGACACCACTCCGGTGACCAACGGCGAGTACCAGCGGTTTCTCGCCGACCGCGGCTACGACGACCCGCGGTGGTGGAGTGAGCGAGGCTGGGCACACCGCTGCGCTGCCGACCTGGTAGCCCCACAATTCTGGTACTTCGACGGCGGGTCGTGGTGGCGCACCCGGTTCGGCCTCACCGAACCTGTGCCACCCGACGAGCCGGTGCTGCACGTCAGTTTTTTCGAGGCGCAGGCATACGCAGTGTGGGCCGGCAAACGCCTGCCCACCGAAGTGGAGTGGGAGAAGGCCGCCCGATTCGACCCTGCCAGCGAACGTTCCCGCCGCTTCCCGTGGGGTGATGATGACCCCAGCGCAGCACACGCCAACCTGGGACAGCGACATCTACAACCCGCACTCGCGGGCAGCTACCCAGTCGGAGCGTCCCCGCTGGGCGTGCACCAGCTGATGGGCGACGTGTGGGAATGGACGTCCTCGGGCTTCTCCGGCTACCCAGGCTTTGCACCGTTCCCGTACCCGGAGTACTCAGAGGTGTTCTTGGGCGGGGACTACCGGATGCTGCGCGGCGGCTCGTTCGGCACCGATGCGGCGACCTGCAGGGGGACCTTCCGCAACTGGGACCATCCCTTCCGCAGGCAGATCTTCACCGGTTTCCGCTGCGCCCGCGACCCTCACCCCGGCGAGCTGGCCTGACCGTGTGCCGACACCTGGCCTACCTCGGGCCGCCGCGTGACCTGGCGACGCTGCTGCTAGATCCCCCGCACTCGCTGCTGCGGCAAACCTACGCGCCGGTCGACATGCGAGGCGGTGGCACGATCAACGTCGACGGGTTTGGTGCTGGTTGGTATCCCGACCGTGCAACCACGCCGCTCCGGTACCGGCGGGCAGTCCCGATGTGGTCGGACCCGTCGTTCGCCGCGCTGGCTCGCCAGATACGCAGCAGCGCAGTGCTCGCCGCCGTGCGTTCGGCCACGCCCGGGTTGCCGGTGATCGACACGGCCTGTGCCCCGTTCGGCACCGATCGCTGGCTGTTCAGCCACAACGGCAGGATCATCGGCTGGCCGCACAGCGTGGTGGCGTTGGCCGCGCGGTTACCGGTGGCTGACCTGCTCACTCTTGAGGCGCCCACCGACGCTGCACTGCTGTGGGCGCTGGTCCGGCACCGTCTGGCGGCCGGCGATCCGCCCGGCCACGCGCTGAGTGCGGTCACCGCCGAGGTGCTTGCTGCGGCCCCCGGATCGCGGCTGAACCTGCTGGTCACCGACGGCACCATGGTGGCCGCCACCACAGTGCACCACTCCCTGTCAGTCCACGCCGGTGATGGGCACGTGCTGATCTGCTCCGAGCCCACCGACCAATCCGCCGGGTGGGAATCGGTTCCCGACCGTCATCTGCTCACCGCGACACCGTCCACCCTGGACGTCGCGGCGATCCCTTCGACCACTACCGAGGAGCCATGACCGCACCCGTGCTGGAAATCCACCTGTCCGACTCCGAGGCTGCCGATGCGTTGCATCATGACGTGCGGGTCGGGCTGTCCGCCGATCCCAAGTGGCTACCGCCCAAATGGTTTTACGATGCCCGTGGCAGTGACCTGTTCGAGGAAATCACGGCGTTACCCGAGTATTACCCCACTGGAACCGAGCGTGAGTTGCTGCGCCGCTGTGCTGACGAAATCGCTGGTTCGGCGGCGATCGGCACGCTCGTGGAGCTGGGTTCGGGTTCTTCGGAGAAGACCCGGTTACTGCTCGACGCGCTCACCGCGAGCGGATCGCTGCAGCGTTTTGTGCCGTTGGACGTGTCGGAGTCCGCGTTGCGCGGCGCGATGGCGGCAGTAGCACAGGAGTACCCGGGTCTCGCGGTGCACGGTGTGGTCGGTGACTTCACCAAGCACCTGGAGCTGCTACCGACCGGCCAGTGCGGGCGCAGGCTGGTGGCCTTTTTGGGCGGCACGATCGGCAACCTGCCGCCCGACGAGCGGGCAGGGTTCCTCAGCGCGCTACACGCCTCACTGGACCCCGGTGAGTTGCTGCTGCTCGGTGCCGGGCTGATCACCGATCCAGCGGTGATGGTGGCGGCCTACGACGACGCCGCCGGAGTGACCGCCGAGTTCAACAGAAACGTGCTGCGCGTACTCAACCGTGAGCTCGGGGCCGACTTCGACGTCACGGCTTTCGACCACGTCGCGGTGTGGAACGCCGCGCACGAGTGGATCGAGATGCGGCTGCAAGCGCGACGTGCGATGACCGTGCGGTTGCCTGCGGTGAACATGACGGTGCGCTACGCACCAGGCGAGCAGATGCGCACGGAGATATCGAAGAAGTTCAGCCGTGCTGGCCTGTCCAGCGAGCTCGACGTCAGCGGGTTCGATCTCGTGCACTGGTGGACCGACCCGGCGGAACGCTTCGCGCTGGGCCTCGCGGTCCGGCGATGACGCCAGTATTCGCCTTTACCCGCTCGACAGCAGTGCCTGGCCGATGAGCACCACGGCACTCGCCGCGGCCACCGCGAGCACCGCCCACCGCGTCCGGCCGTTGTCGAGCACCCGGCGGGCCGGCCCCGACAGCGCGAACCCTAACAGCAGGAAGGGAGTGAGTAAGGCAGCGCTCACCAATGATTCGCTCGTGACCTGCTCGGCGGCGGCCAGCGCAGTAATCGAGGTCACCGAACCCAGGACGAAGTAGCCGCCTATCGTGCCGCGGACCCGTGGACCCGTCTCGCGTTGGTATAGCAGCGCGATGGGTGGCCCGCCGATCGAGGCCGCGGTCCCTCCGGCCCCGCTGGCGATTCCAGCGATCACCAGTGCGCGGGGCCGGGGCCGCGGCCGCCACGTGAGTAGCGACAGCACCACGCAAGCCAGCACGCAGAGTCCGATGATCAGGCTGAACGCCCGCTGCGACAGCAACACCACGGCGAGTACTCCCAGCCCGGTGCCGGGCAGCCGGCCCAGCATCGCCCAACCGATCCCGGGCCAGTCGGCATGGCGCCCATCCCGGCCCACGGCGAGCACCGAGTGCACGGTCGTCAGTAAGATCAACGGAACCGGGACCAGCGCGGGATCGAACAGGGCCAGCAACGGTGCCGCCACCAAGGACATGCCGTATCCGACCGCGCCCTGCACCAACGCTCCCAGCGCCACCACCAGACCGGCGACAAGGATCATCGCCCACAGCCTGTCATCGGCTACCTCGGTAGGAGATCCGTGCTGGTGCCGACTGAGTCGCCAGATACATGTCGAAAGTGATGCGTCCCTCGGCGTGATGCGGCGCGAGATGCTCGCCGTGGCGGTAGCCGCGGAACACCTTCCCCGGAAACCGGACGGGTAGTAGAAGACGGCGACGCCCGGTGGCCCGCAGGTATGCCTCGGCCAGGCGCCGGAACGACTGCACCTCGGGACCACCAAGGTCGCGGGCGTGGCCGCTCGGTCGGCGGGCGGCAAGCTCGACGAGACGGACCGCGACGTCACGAACGGCGATCGGTTGGACGCTGAGGTCGGGCACCAGCATCACCGGGAGGCGTGCGGTGGCGGCGAGCATGCACCGGATCAGGTCGTGGAACTGGGTGGTACGCAGGATGGTGTAGGGAACATTGGAGGTCTCGATTGCCTGTTCTGCAGCGAGCTTGAGCCGGTAGTAGGCGAGTGGGATGCGATCGACCCCCACAATGGAGATGTACACCAGATGCGGCCCGCCGGCTGCCCGCAGAGCCGTGAGCACTGCCCGATCCACCTCGCCGCGAAAGTCGCCTGCGCAGTGGATAACCGAGTCCGCCGCGTGCAGCGCGGTGTCGAGGCCCTCGCCGCTGCGGTAATCGACGGTTGTCCAAGCGTAGGGCCGCGGACCCGCCGGCGGCGGCCTCCGGCTCGCGACCCGGACCTGGTGCCCGGAGTCGAGCAAGTGTCGCACCACGGCACGACCGAGGACGCCGGTGCCGCCGGTGACAAGGATCAAGCTCATCGCGGTTCCGTTCGTCCGAGCGCGTGCCTGCCACCAGCTATGGCGGGGTAGACCCCCGCATGTAACAAGCGCTTGTCACCGCATGCAACATCAACCGCGTAAACCCACCAGGGTCTGCCAGGCGCGGGTGGCCAGCTGCAGGTTGAAGCGGGTATCCGGACAGGACAGATCATGGCCGGACAGTTCCCGGATCCGCTGCAGCCGGTACTTCAATGTATTGCGGTGCACCGACAACGACGCCGCGGCGGCATCGTAGCTCCCGCCGCACTCCAGGTACTCGGACAACGTGTCTACCAGAGCGGAATGCTTGCGAGCGTCGTAGTCAAGGAGGGCACCCAACCATGACCGGACGAACCGGTCGACACCCGCAGTGTCCTGGACCTCCGACAGCAGCCGGTACACACCGAGGCTCTCGAATCCGATGACCTGGGTCGTACCTTTCGCCACGACCTGCATCTTCAGCGCGAACTGGGCTTCCCGGTAGGAGCGAGGGAACTCGTTTGGTCGCTCGCATACTCCGCCGACCCCGATCCGGCACGTGCCGCCGCCGAGCTCCGCCAAGAC